>JBDRUN010000012.1 GCA_039801365.1 candidate division WOR-3 bacterium | reverse complement strand
CGAACAAACGGTGGGAGCAGCGCTGTGGGCGCAAGTGTCGCTGTCGAGCCAAGTCCAAGGTAAGAAAGCCGGCAGCGTAAAATGCCAGTCGGAAGTTACACAAAAGAATTGACACTACCCTGGCTGAGTCAGAGTTGGATGCGGCCCTCGGTGAGACGGGGCAGGACCGAAACCGCGTCCAGTCGAAGCGCCTGCTCCATGTCGGACCGGAACCCGAGACGAGTCAGCTCGCGGCCGTGCGCGGTCACACACAGGGTCTTGACCAACCGAGTCCGTACCGACTGGTAACTGAGCTTGGCGGCAAGGGCTGAATCGGACAGTTCGGCCGAACGTGCCAGCCGGGCGACGATGCCGCCGGCACAGATGAAATCTTCGAGGCTCAGACGACCGTTATCGCCTGCACAGACGAGCGTGACCTCCTCATCACTGGCAAGCTCATCAGCTACACGGGAGAGGTTTAGAAAGCAGCCAAGGTATAGCTTACGAGCGTCCCTGCAGGCAAGTATCGTCCGGCTGCCATTCGTGCTGGTGAAGACAATGACGCGGTTTCTGACCCGGTCCGGGCTATATTCAGCCGGTGAGTTGCCAAGATGAAATCCCTGAATCTTGACGCCTTCTCGCTCTCCACCAAGCACTGCTTCACTTTCTTCATAGGGCTCATACAGCTTGAGGGCCTGCTCAACGTCAGCCGCCGGCAACACATACCTAGCGCCATTGGCCAACGCGGTGGTGATGGTCGTCGTTGCCCGGAAAACGTCAATAACAACAACTGTGCCGTGCTCAGCCAACCCGGTCAACTGCGCTACAACTGGCTGAACGTCAACCCTCATGGACTACACTTCCTCATCCAGCATCGCGGTCGTGACTTTGCCGCGCAAAAAACGACTGCTTCGCAGCAGACGGCGATGGAAAACGGTCGTCGTGGTGATACCGGTGATTTCGGTTTCGGCCAACGCTCGGGAAATCCGTGCGATTGCCCGCTGCCGGTCCACGCCCCAAGCGATGACCTTTGCGACAAGTGGGTCATACTGATGCGGGACCCGGTATCCCGGCAACAGGTATGAGTCAACCCGGACGCCGGGCCCGGCCGGAAGGCGGAGTTCCGTAACAAGTCCTGGGCTAGGCTCAAAGCCCGCGTCTGGGTCCTCAGCACATATCCGGCATTCGATGGCGTGGCCCCGGGGCCGGGCGACATCGGCACCCAGCTCCAGTTTCTCGCCCGCCGCGATGCGCAACTGCTCACACACGATATCAACGCCTGTTACCATTTCTGTAACCGGATGTTCAACCTGAAGCCTGGCGTTCATCTCCATGAAGTAGCAGTTGCCCTCCTTGTCCATTGCAAACTCCACCGTACCGGCATTCACATAACCGGCGGCGCGGGCCACGGCGACTGCCCAAGCTCCAAGTCGGTCGCGCAGAGCATCATCAACAAGAAGCGACGGCGACTCCTCAAGCACCTTCTGGTGACGCCGCTGAGCCGAGCAGTCGCGCTCTCCAAGATGGACAACCCGACCATGTCGGTCGGCTAGAATCTGAATCTCGATGTGATGACAGTCAGCAAGGTACTTCTCAAGATACACCCTGGGACTGCCGAACGCAGCCTTAGCCTCGGCCTGGCACATTCGGAATCCACTCTCCATATCCTTCTCCCGGCGGACAACCCTCATACCCTTGCCACCGCCGCCAGCCGCAGCTTTGACAAGAACAGGGTAGCCGAGGTCCTTCGCTAGCCGGACTGCGTCCTTTGCTTCCCGCACCTCGTCTCCAGAACCAGGAATCACCGGCACGCCGGCTCGAGCTGCGGTCTTGCGGGCCTCGATCTTGTCTCCAAGAAGACGCATGGTCGAAGCAGGTGGGCCGATAAAGGTAACATTGCAGGATTCAGTAGCCTCGCAGAATTCCGGGCTCTCTGAGAGAAAACCGTACCCTGGGTGGAGCGCATCGCACCCGGCGATTTCTGCGGCGGATAGAATGCGCGAAACGTTCAGATAACTGTCCTGGGCCGGTGCCGGGCCGATGCACACTGCTTCATCAGCGAGCAGTACCGGCAGGGAGTCGCGGTCAGCCTCGGAATAAACCAGGACCGATGGGACACCCAGATCTCGGCATGCGCGAATGATGCGGAGGGCAATCTCACCCCGGTTCGCGATCAGCACCTTCTTGAACATGAAAATGGCCTCAGGACTCCAACTCGGCCAGATTCCGGGATTCTGCCCCTATACGCCCTGCCTCTGAAGTCCCTTGCTCCATCTTATTTATTACGCTCTTTCGACATAGGTGTTGGTCCGGGTGTCAATTCGCACCTTGTCACCGACCTTTATGAAGAACGGAACATTCACAACCATGCCGGTCGAAAGCACTGCCCGCTTGCCGCTGCCAGTCGCAGTGTCTCCGCGGTAGTCCGGGTCAGTCTCAACGACCTCAAGGTCAAGGAACATCGGCGGTTGGACATCCACCGGCCGACCTTCGACGTAGAGGACGTCAATCTGTGCGTTCTCGGTAAGGTACATCTTCTTGTCGCCGATGATCTCAGCACTCAAAGTAAACTGGTCGTAGTTCTGAAGGTCCATGAAGTGAAAACCAAGGTCGTCCGAATACATGTACTGACTCCGACGCTGCTCGAACTCAGCTTCCTCAAGTCTGGTCTCGGACTCGAAACTCTCCTCCAGCAGAGCGCCGGTCTTGATGTTCCGGATTTTGGCCAGCACCCGGGCACGACGTTGCGCAGTACGGGTCCTGGAATAGCTCACGACCGAGTAAACCTCGCCCTTGTACTTTATCAGCGTACCATTCTTAAAATCGTTCGGGGTAATCATCTAACTCCTTGAAAAAAGTAATTGGCGGCCAGCTTCCATCTCTCAATTACTACCGATACAGTCTTGGTCGCCCAACCGACGCACATACTCTTCCGGCATCCAAGCAGTGTCGACACCGAGCCTTGCCCGGTCATTGGGAATTGGAAACTGGCCACTTGACTCCTCGACGTATTGTGTTCATAGCTGAATTAGCCGCTTCGGGCTCCTAGTCAGGTTCTCATAGCCGTCACTTGTCACCAACACCATGTCTTCGATGCGCACTCCGCCCAGCCCGGGGATGTAAATGCCGGGCTCGATCGTAACCACGTCACCCGGGGCAAGTCGGTCCTTGGCAGTAGCATGGAGCCCGGGCTGCTCGTGCACTTCGATGCCGACCCCGTGACCAAGCCCGTGGCCGAAACACTCGCCATAGCCCATACCCCTGATGTAATCCCGGGCTCGGGCATCCACCTCCGCACATTTCGCACCCGGACGTATGGCATCAAGCGCTCGCTTCTGTGCCTCAAGCACAATGTAATAGACTTGAGCCAAGTCTGGCTCCGGCTTCCCCAGAAAAACCGTTCGGGTCATATCTGAGCAATAGCCCTGATACCGACAGCCGATGTCGAAAGTTACCACATCTCTTGAGCGCAACCTGCGCCTCGATGGTTCGGCGTGCGGCATGGCTGCGTTCGGCCCGGAAGCTACGATTGCTGGGAACGCGCTCTCGCCTGCTTGTCTGAACCGGAACTCGATCTCTGCAGCAAGGTCGCGCTCGACCATCCCCGGCCGAAGCCGGGCGATGATTTCGCGAAAAACCCTGTCGGTCACGGCTTGAGCCTTGCGGATGAGTTCAAACTCGGACGGCTCCTTCCTGCGGCGCAGTCTGAGCACGATTCCTTTGGCCGGTACGAACCTGACCTTCCGAAGCTGCCGCTTCAGCAGATTGAAGCGGTACACGCTGAGATAGGCCTCTTCAATTCCGAGCTTCTTGATTCCCTTCAGGTGTCTGGTCGGGAAGTCGGCGTACAGGTCGCGCTTGCGCATCTCGCACCGGCATCCGCGCACCTCGCGCTTCATCTGCTCCTTGTACCGGAAATCGGTAAAGAACCAAGCGTTCCTTTGGGTCACAAGCAGCGCACCGTTCGAGCCGGTGAAACCGCACAGGTACCGAACGTTAGGCAGGTCGGAAACGAGCATCGCCGATAAACCTTCCTTGGCCATCAGCCGACGCAGTGCAGTAATGCGTTTTCTCATGCGTCCGGATTCTATTGCCGAGGCCTGCTTGAGTCAAGGCAGCGCGGGTTGTTCGAGCCTGCTGAATTGATATAATAGCTCGTGGTATCGTACCAACTTCATCGGAGACAAACAGCACTCTTGGTGTTATTCACCGCAGGTATGTCGCTTGCCAGCGTGCTCCAGATTCACTGTCTGAACGTTGGCCAAGGCGATGCGACGCTTGTTGTCTCGCCGACAGGTCGGACTATGCTCATCGACGCCGGTTACGATAGTCTTGGCATCAAAAAGGTCCTCCCGTGGCTCGACAGCCTCGGTATCCGAAGCCTCGACTGGGTCGTCGCCACTCACTACCACGCTGACCATATCGGCGGTCTCGATGAGGTCATATCAGGACTCGGCCAAGACTCTATCAAACAGGCAGTGTTTGACCGTGGGTGGTCCTATAGCACCAGTGCCTATGAAGACTATGTGCAAGCTGCAGGCGCCAAACGGCGGACGATTACCGAGAACATTGTGCTGGACCTGGGTGCCGGTGCGATCGCAACCTGCCTCGGCCTGAACGGCAATTACCAGCTCACCGAGCCGTTCACCGACCCGCCCTGGAGCGAAAACGACCTATCAATCGCACTCCGCATCTCGTACGGCCGGTTCGACTTCTCGATATCAGGCGACCTTAGCGGCGAAAGCACTCCGTACTACCGCGACATCGAAACCTCGGTCGCGCCTGAAATCGGGCCGGTGGAGGTCCTGCGCGTCAATCACCACGGCAGTGAGTACAGCTCGAACCCGCACTTCTGCTCAACCCTGTCTCCCCTGGCTTCGGTCATTTCCTGCGGCAAGAACGACTATGGCCATCCGAACCCCGGGGTCGTGAGCCGGCTGCGTTCCTATGGCCCGGTATACCAGACTGCAGACCGCCGCGGCCGCGCAGTGGACGGCGACATCGTTATCACGACTAACGGATCAAGCTTTGTTATCGAAGACGATACGTTTGAGTGCAAAGTTGGCGTTGCGGAAACAGAAGGCGGCAAGTTGCCGACGCTGAACATTGGCCCAACAATCTGTCGTGGCAAGCTCCTTCTGCCTCCTTCACTGTTTTCTGCTCACTACCTACTACTGACTTCATCGGGCCGCAAAGCTCTCACACTCCGGCCGGGCACAAACGACGTTACCCGACTCCCGACCGGCATATACTTCGCCGTCACCGCGCCAGCCCACTCTCTTCCTTATGCAGGGATGAGAGTTGGCGGGTCGGAACGGACACCCGGCCTTGAACGTAGACTAGCGGATGTGACGAAAGTTGTCATCGTCCGCTAACGCGCGGCTGACTCATTGCGACTCTCTGCGTGTCTGCGAATCCCAGTCTATACTCGATCCTACGTTCGCTTACGTCAGAAACTCACCACATGCTCAACCCGGGCCGCTCTTCCGCACTCTGCCCCGGCTTGTGTTCCTCATTGCTCCCGCTACAATTACCGTAGTGAGCAACGCATTGGAGGTCCACGATGCCGCTACCCGACCTGCGCTCCCAGGCAACCCGTCGCAACCCGGATGAACTGGTCAAGCATCTCAAGAGCTTCGAGCTTGAACTGAAGTTCTCAGCCGGTATCTGGTTCTTCTCGCCTTCAGACAGCCGGTTCCATAAGAAGTACAAACCGAACTTGGACATCCGTCAGCGGCTGGACATCGCGGCCAAGCTCAAGGACTATGGACTCGGCGGCCTTGAGGCTCATTACCCGAACGAAATCAATGAAGACAACGCAGAACTGTGGAGGAAGTTCTGCAAGGACACCGGCCTCAAGCTGGTGACTATCGTTCCTCTTCTATTCCGCGACCCCGAGTTCGAATGGGGTTCGCTCTCCAGCCCCCTGCCCAAGGCCCGGCAGAAAGCGATAGAAATCACCAAGCGGGCGTTCGTGATGGACCGCGAGTTCGACACGGAGTTCGCGGTTGTCTGGCCCGGCATAGACGGGTACGAGAACCCGTTCGGCATTGACTTCCCGGCTATGCGTGACCGCTTCGCGCAAGGACTGGCCGAAGCGATGGACGCGGTACCGGGCGTGCGTGTGGCGTTCGAGCCCAAGCCCTACGAACCCCGCGGCCACATCATCTACGGCACAACGCCTGAAGGAATGCTCCTCTGCCACCAGGTTGAGGAATTGCTCACGAATGAGGACAACAAGCAACTGCTGGTTGAGGGACACGCGCTTGTCGGCCTCAATCCTGAAGTCGGTCACGCGCTGATGGCCTGCGAAGACCTGCCCTATGCCTACTCGTGGCCCTTGTCCGAAGGCCGCCTGTGCCATATGCACTTGAACAGCCAGCCATTGGGCAACTATGACCAGGACCTGAACGTGGGCGTGATTTCCCCTGAGCAGATGGAAGCCCTGCTCTACGTACTCAAGATGCACGGCTATCGAGGCTGGTTCGGCATAGACATTAACCCGGAGCGGATGCCGGTCGAGACTGCACTGCAAATCAGTATGGATGCCCTCCGCGCGGCGAATGACCGCATCAACGAACTCGACCATGAGTCCATCGTGTACGCGACCAACAATCCCGACAAGGCACGCGGATGGCTGGAGGCGTATCTGGTGCGTGCAAGGGCGGCTCACCCGGAACGATTATCGCTACTGGAACCACTGAGACGGGACACTCGCTCCGATGCTTGAAATTCGGCACAGTTCGGAGTAGAAGTTGAGCGTGGAGAACGGAATAGGCCAGGCGCCCGAAGGCGAAAAAGGCTTGCCGTCGGCTCCGGTCCGCCGCATAGAGCAGGCCATACTGGTCATCCGCGGACATCGCGTGATGCTCAGCTCCGACTTGGCCGTACTCTACGGCGTGCCAGCCCGCCGTCTGAACGAACAGGTGAGGCGCAATGCCGAGCGTTTCCCCGAAGATTTCATGTTCCAACTGACGCCGGGCGAACGGAGAATCTTGAAGTCGCAAATTGCGACTTCAAGTTGGGGTGGGGCAAGAAGAGCTCCACCCTACGCGTTCACAGAACAAGGAGTGGCGATGCTGTCGAGCGTGCTTCGCGGCAAACGTGCGGCGCAAGTGAATGTCGAGATAATGCGGACTTTCGTCCGGCTCCGCCGCATCTTGGCCGAGAACGCGGGCCTGGCCCGACGGCTGGACGAACTGGAGAAGAAGTACAACGTCCAGTTCAAGGTCGTGTTCGACGCCATCCGCGGGCTGATGCAACCGCCGGAACCGAAGAAAGGCCGCATCGGCTTCCGCCCAGACGGCTTCGGCCCTGACCAGACCGGCCCCGGCTCTGACTTCATCGCCCGCGAGCGCGCGATCGCCACTCGCCAGCGTCGTTCAAGGGGTGAGAAGCGTGAGTAATCCTACAGCAGTCTAAGGAGGCAAGTGATGGTAACCACCAGTGGAAACTGCAGTCTCGCAGAGAAATGCGAGCAACAGCTCGATCCGCGCTGCTACGGCTGCGGATTCCAGCACTTCGACGAGGTGCATGACGCCTCGCCCAACAATGAGGTGGTTAACGCTCTGTGGTCAAGGTACTTCGAACTAGTCCAACGTAGCCGCAGATCCACGGGCAGCAGGATTCCGCTCGACGAGGTGCTGCGCGATTGGCTGGAGAAGAAGACAGGGTGGGTTCTGTGTCAGGGTGATGAGTTGAGAGACAGGACGGCGGAGCACGACATACCCTTCAAGGCTAAGTGCGATGCATGCTTCAGAAAGAAAGACGGAAGATACGTGCTGCTAGAGGTGAAGGGTTACGGAATGGATACGAACTCAATCCTGTCAGCTATCACCGCAGCGATGCTGGTGAGCAATGGTAAGAAGTTTGGAGGCGACAGGTCCGCTTTCTACTACCTCGGTGTCGGCGTGGGGTCGCGGGGCGGAACACACCACGCGATAGGCCATAGTGACTTCGCGGCGAATCCATACGTGACGTGGGCGGAAAAACATAGATTCATCTCCTTCATAGGCCTGCCCGAGCTGGACAGGCTAGTCATGGACTCCGGGGTTGGATTCTGATTCCTGCAGTCCTCGTCAATCCCAATGATATTCTCCGAGACGCCGAGTAGTGAGGTCAGTCTTCTACCCGGCGGTTCCCATCAAGTCGTTGCTGCTGACAGAGATGAGAGGGCCAGATCGTGGGCACGGATGAAGATGACCTGTGTATGGGGCGTGTAGCGTGAAGCCTCTTCTCCTCGGCATTGACATCGGCACCACCGGTGCCAAAGCGGTGCTGATAGACAGCCCAGGCGACGTGCTCGCCGAACACACGACCGAGTACCCGATGGCAACACTACGGCCCGGCTGGGCCGAGCAGGATCCGGCGGACTGGTGGCAGGCGGCTGTCCGAAGCGTCCGACAAGTCTTATCTTCGTCCAAGTTCAAGCCGCAGGACATCGCGGGCATCGGCCTGACAGGCCAGATGCACGGGCTGGTTCTGCTGGACGAGAAGGACAAGGTACTGCGGCCCTGCATAATGTGGAACGACCAGCGCACGGCCAAGCAGTGCGAGGACATCAACCGCCGGGTTGGCTTGGACCGCATCATCACAATCACCGGCAAACCTGCCCTGACCGGCTTCACCGCGGGCAAGATTCTGTGGGTGCGCGAGAACGAACCTGACGTCTATGCCCGGGCGCGGCACATCCAACTGCCAAAGGATTACGTCCGACTGCGTCTCACCGGCGAGTATGCGATTGACGTGGCCGACGCGTCAGGCACGAACCTGCTCGACACCGGCAGGCGCGCCTGGTCGGAAGAAGTAGTCGGTCTGCTGGACATACCCTTGGACTGGCTGCCGAAAGTACACGAGTGCCACGAAGTTGTCGGCCGCATCACTGCGCAGGCCGCAGAAGAAACCGGACTGCTTTCTGGCACACCCGTGGTCGTCGGCGCGGGCGACCAGGCCACCCAGTCCGTCGGCACTGGCATCGTAGATGAGGGCGTTGTCTCTGTTACCATCGGCACTTCAGGAGTGGTATTCGCCGCCACAAACGACTACCGGCCGGATAAGACTGGCAGAATGCACGCCTACTGCCACGCGGCACCGGGCCGATGGCATCTGATGGGCGTGACACTCTCTGCCGGAGGCAGCCTGCGCTGGCTGCGGGATACGCTCTGGCGAAGAACAGAACTGCATCCAGAGATTACGCAGATTGCCGCACCCTCACCCTCTCCCTCCCCCTTGAAGGGGGAGGGAATGGAAGGAAGGGGGTGTTCGACAACCGAACACGAATCTGTGAAATCTGCGAAATCTACTGATGGGCAATCCGGCCCGGACCTGTATGACCTGATGACGGCAGAAGCGTCACGAATCCCGGCCGGCAGTGAAGGCCTGCTCTTCCTGCCCTATCTTTCCGGCGAACGCTGCCCGCATCCAGACCCGAATGCCCGCGGCGTGTTCTTCGGCCTGTCTCTGCGCCACTCCCTGCCCCACCTGACACGGGCCGTGATTGAAGGAGTTACCTTCAGCCTGCGCGACTGCCTGGAACTACTGTGCGAACACAATCTGGCCTGCGGCCGCATACGCGTATCAGGCGGCGGTTCCCGCTCCGCGTTCTGGCGTCAGGTAATGGCCGATGTCTTCAACGCAGAAGTGGTGACCGTGAACATCACACAAGGCGCTGCATTTGGCGCGGCCCTGCTCGCCGGCGTGGGTACGGACACCTATGCCTCTGCTCAGGAAGCCTGCGCCCGCACCATACGGGAGACAGGCAGTACGAAGCCAGGGCCGGACCGAAAAGCCTACGACGACTACTACCAGCGCTACCGTGCGCTGTACCCGAAACTGAAGGACGAGTTCGCGCTCCTGGCCGATGCGGCCGGGCGACACTAGGAGAAACATATGGACATGCTGAAGGTCGAAGGCACAAGTATCGTCGACGCGAAAGGCAGGAAAGTGCGCCTGCGCGGATTCGGAGTGGGCGGCTGGATGAACTCGGAAAACTTCATCAACGGCTACCCCGGGTTCGAGTCCGGGCTCCGCGCCGCGCTGGCTGAAGAACTCGGCCCGGCCAAAGCCGAGTTCTTCTGGGACCGAATGCTTGACTGCTTCCTAGCCGAGGACGACATCAAGCTGATGAAAGAACTGGGCTGCACGGTTGTGCGCCTGCCCCTGAACTACCGTCACTTTGAGGCGGACGAGGCCCCGGGCGTCTGGCTGGAAAAGGGATACAACCGGCTGAACCAGGTGCTTGCCTGGTGCCGCAAGCACGAGTTGTACGCCATCCTGGATATGCACGCGGTTCCCGGCTGGCAGGACCCTGACTGGCACTCAGACCACTACGGACGCCTGACCCTTATCTGGTCGCACAAGCAGTTCCAGGACCGCTTCGTTGCACTCTGGGAGGAGTTCGCCCGGCGCTATAAGGACGAGGCGGTCATCGCTGGATACAACATAATGAACGAGCCTGTAACCGGCGTGCCCTGGGGCTTCTTTGGCTTCCTCTACAAGTCCAACTGGGACGCACTCAACCGCCTCAACCGCAGAACCATCGAGGCGATTCGCAGGATTGACCCGAACCATATTATCTTCCTTGAAGGCGACAAATTCTCGGTGCTGTTCACCGGTATGGATGCACCCTTTGCCGACAACCTGGTCTACTCCAGCCACAACTACATACGGCCCTGCCTTGGCATCGGCCCGTACCCCGGTGAATTCCAAGGCGCTCGCTGGGACAAGACAGCAATCGCTTCCAACTTCGCCGAGCAGGAAGGCACGCAGTTCTGCCGCAGGCACGGTGTTCCGCTCTGGGTGGGCGAGTTCGGCGCGGCTCTGGACGGCAAAGCCGAAGAAGTCCCTGACCGCTTGCGGGCTCTGGACGACCAGATTGACGTATTCGAACAGGCACAGGTGGACTGGACAATCTGGACCTGGAAAGATATGGGAATGATGGGCCTTGCCACTGTTGATCCGGAATCAGACTACGCCAGAACTATAGCACCGGTACTCAAGGCCAAGCGAGAACTTGGTACCGACTGCTGGGTCTCCAACCAGCCGCAGACTCAGGTGCAGAAACAGGCGGCCAGGCTTGCAGACGCGATTCTGGCCAGACTGCCGGAAACAGGCGTTGACCCGGCCCAGTTCCGCTTCTACGTTCAGCAGTCTCTACTCAGCAACTTCACCGGCGCATTCCTGCAACCGCTCTACGCCCGCTGTTTCAAGGGAATGACCGAGGCCCAGCTCGACCGGACTATGCAGTCCTTCGCGCTCCCCAACTGCCGCATCAACCAGGGGCTGAAAAAGGTGTTGTCGAAACACCTCTCGCTCCCATGATGCGCCACGGCTGCAAGCATTGCAGACGAAGCCTCGGCTCAGAATCAGCTATAGCATCATTCACGATGCCATTCTGAAGATAGTGGTAGCGTACCCGGCTGAAGAATGGCCGGACCTTCCTAATCTGTTCGCTAATGCATCTCACTGCGGGAAGGTCGAACCCCGTTTGCTTCATACCGTTCGCCAACTGGATACTGTCCAAAGACAGCCTCGAACCCGAATAGGCTCAGTCCGCTCCCCTGTCTTTGCCCTCCACTCCCCGCCAATCCCTTCTCGCTCCGCGTTCAGCACTCGTCGTTCAGAATTGCCCGGACCTTCTCTTCACGCGCCGTAATCCGAGTAATTTGCGTTCCACGGTCTGCTTCTCACCATGGCCCTGCCTGGGGTTCGGTCCGAGGCCCCGTAGCTTGAACGTCACCAGAATGAGGCACCGCTTCTGCTACAAGTCCGGCGACTACACCCATCACACCTTGGTGCACAAGACCGGTTGCAAGGCCTAGACCAGAACCGACTACCTGTGGAGCGAGTCCAGGCCGGAACAGTATGGGTAGCCCGGACTGAGTTGAAAAGGCTATCTGCCAACACTACCACAACTTGGCGCAAACTCGAAGATGCCTTGGGGTAGCCGCCCCCCCCCCCAGCGACCCCTACCCTTGAATTATCAGCCCTAGAGTTCTGCCCAACCTGCTGAAAACACAGTCCTTACACCCCGCACACACGAATAGTTCAACTGCGATTTCTTGCAAAGGCATCGGGAAGCTGAAAGTACACGAAATTCCAACCTCCAAGACACTGATGCCAACCCACCCAGCACTACAAGCATCCCGAACTGCGGACTTCTATCCACTCAAAGGACATGGTGCTAAAGGCGGAGCCATATGGGCCCGCAGCTCTGACGTCTGCGTACGGCCAAGGAGCCTGTTCTGCATGGGCAACCACAACGCACTGCTCCGCATTTGGGACTCACCACTCAACACGTTCTCTTTTCTCCCTTCAGTCCTCCCCTCTTCTATCCTCGACCCTTCCGGTTCAGCGCTCAGTGCTCAGCGTTTAGGGTTGTCCTCCTACCTCGACGCATCTTTGATCAGTATTGTGTCCACTTTTCCCCATCGTCCGTCTCGTGTCTTTCGTGTTCTCGTCGCTCCAGCATCAGTGTTCCTCTCCATCGGTAGGCTTTGACGCACGCGTTTCCGGCCCTACAATAGGCGCGTGAAATCGAGCCGCAAGCCGCAGACCCGCTTCCTTGCTATTGACCTCGGCACTGAGTCAGGCCGCGCAGTCGCCGGCACTCTCAAAGCCGGCAAGCTGGCAGTAGAGGAAATCCATCGCTTCCCCAATCGTATGGTCAATGTGCACGGACACTGGTACTGGGACATCTGGCATCTGTATGAGGAAATCAAGCAGGCCATGCGGGCCTACGCGAAGCTTGCCCGCACCCGGCTCCAGACCATCGGCATTGACACCTGGGGCGTGGATTTCGGGCTGCTGGCGAGCGACGGCTCAATCCTCGGCCTGCCCTTTTCCTACCGCGACCCACGAACCCGAGGAATGATTCCCAAGTTCCAGAAGCTCGTACCCAGGCAACGCATCTACGAGTTGACCGGCATCCAGTTCATGAACGTGAATACCTTGTACCAGTTGTACTCGATGGTCAGGGAGAAGTCGCCGCTCCTGGATGTCGCCAGCGACCTCTTGTTCATGCCCGACCTGTTCAACTACCTTCTGACCGGCCAGAAAGCAACCGAATTCACCTTTGCCACTACCTCTCAGCTCTACAACCCATTCAAGCAAGAGTGGGCCGGCGAGCTGTTCAAGGCTGTTGGTGTCCCGGTGAAGCTGATGCAGAGAGTTGTCCGCCCGGGCAGCATCATCGGCAAAGTCCTGCCCAGAGTGTGCGAGGAAACCGGTTTTCCCCGCTGTCCGGTTGTCGCTACCACGAGTCACGATACCGCGGCCGCAGTTGCCGCCATTCCTGCCCAAGGTAATGACTGGGCCTACATCAGTTCCGGCACCTGGTCCCTGGTTGGTGTGGAGACCTCAAGACCCAACACGAGCGAGGCCGCATTCAAGCACAACTTCACCAACGAAGGCGGCATCGGCGGTACTTTCCGTCTGCTCAAGAACGTCACCGGCCTATGGCTTCTGCGGCGCTGTCTGGATGAATGGAACGAACGTGGCCAGCTAAACTACGATTCTTTTCTGAAAGCAGTGGCAAGGCAGCCATTCCCAGAGACTCTTCTTGACCCGGATTGGCCTCAGTTCGCCTACCCGGGCAGCATGACTTCGCTCGTTGACCGCTATTGCGACCAGACAGGACAGAAAGTGCCCTTCTGGCCCCGGGAATTCGGCAGTGTCATCCTGACCAGCCTGGCACTGAAGTACCGCTGGGTACTGGACAAACTGCGTGCGCTTCACAAGCATCCGATACGTCGGATTCACATTGTCGGCGGCGGGTCAAAGAACGGCCTGCTGTGCCAGATGGCCGCTGACGCCACCGGTTTGCCGGTATATGCCGGGCCAGCCGAGGCCACGGCCATCGGCAACGTTATGGTTCAGGCGATGGCACTCGGCCTGGTTTCGTCCCCTCAAGAGATTCGTCAGGTAGTCAGGGCATCGTTCAAGGTGAAGGAGTACACACCCGGACCCTCCCGGCAATGGGACAAGGCATACGAACGCTTCTGCGAGATAGCAGGGTGAGAAAGTGAAACACGAGCAAGACTACCGGCAGGCAAGCGGGCGCTACGCCGAGTTGGGCGTCAATACCGACGACGTCTTAGACCAGCTCGGCAAGATATCTCTTTCTCTGCCCTGCTGGCAACTGGACGACGTTACCGGGTTCGAGCCAAAGTCGCACTCTCTGGAAGGGTCAGGCCTGGCAGTGACCGGCAACAGCCCGGGCCGGCCCCGCAACGCCTGTGAACTGCGCCAAGACGCGGCCCAAGCGATGTCCCTGATTCCGGGAAAGCACCGACTGAATCTCCACTCCATCTACGGCGAGTTCTCACGGTTGGTGAGCCGCAATCGTATTCTGCCGGAGCACTTTCAGCCCTGGGTTGAATGGGCAAAGAAGCGCGGCATCGGCTTGGACTTCAACGCCACTCTGTTCGGCCACGCGCATGCTGCCACCGGCTTCACGCTGTCACACTATGATGAATCAATCCGCCGGTTCTGGATAGAACACGTGCAGGCCTGCCGCGAAATCAGCGCGTACATTGGCCGTAGTCTGGGTACTGCTTGCCTCCATAATCTATGGATTCCTGATGGCCAGAAAGATATGCCAGCTGACCGGTTCCAACGCCGGGCACTACTACTGCGTTCCCTAGAAGAAATATATGCCAGGTCCTACCCGGCAGAGGAAATGAGAGACTCGGTCGAGTCCAAGCTGTGGGGCATCGGCTCGGAATCGTTCGTAACAGGCTCTTACGACTTCTACTACGGCTACGCCCTCAAGCGCGGCCTTATCCTGTGTCTGGACACCGGCCACTTCCACCCCACGGAGTCAGTGGCCGACAAACTGTCTGCCCTGCTCCAGTTCACAGATACCCTTCTTCTCCACATCAGCCGGGGCGTGCGCTGGGACTCTGACCACGTGCCGGTGCTCGATGACCAGTTGCGCGAACTGGCACAGGAGATTGTCCGCTGCGGCATGGGACGGTTCAACATCGCACTCGACTTCTTCGATGCCTCGCTGAACCGGGTAGGCGCTCTGGTTCTGGCCGCGCGTGCCGTGCAACAGGCCCTGCTTCTAGCCCTGCTCGAACCACAGGCACGGCTGGCAGAACTCGCCAGCGACAACCTTGGCCGCTCCGCACTGCTGGAACAGCTGAAAGCCATGCCTTGGCCTGCTGTGTGGGACGAATTCTGCCGCCGGCAATCAGTACCAGTGGGCATGGACTGGTTGAACGAAGTACGGACGTACGAACGGGAAGTACAGAGCAAGCGTGGATAACATCAAGCTCCACAACTCACGCCTCATGCTTCACGCTCCGACAAAAGAAAGATGTCAGAACTGAGTCCCTTCGCTGGTTCTCGGATTCCTTGCTCTCTTCGTTCTTGGTGTCTTTGTGGTGAACTTTTACTCCGATTCTAAGCCCTGGACCCGCTGGTGGTGGTTCAACGTCGAGTTGAAGGATGAAGACATCCGCGGCCAACTGGACTGGGCCAAGGCCAACGGCTTCGGTGGTGTGGAACTCGCTTTTGTCTATCCGCTGCCTGGCCAGCCGCGCGGCCCGGACTGGCTCAGCCCCGAATGGTCGCAGAAGGTCGCTCTTGCCAAGCACTACTGCGACTCCATCGGCCTGGGCTGTGACTTCACCTTCGGCACGCTCTGGCCCTTCGGCGGCTCGTTCATCGCACCCGAGGATGCCTCGCAGACCTTTGCCGGCCCGTCTAAACAGAAGCTGGGCCGCTCGTGGGAACTGCCGGTCGAAGGTCGGATTCTGAACCACCTCAGCGCAGAAGCGATCGAGCGCTACTCGGCCCGAATGAGCTCGGCTCTGGCCGAAGCCCTCAAGGGTTCGCGATCGGCTCTGTTCTGCGACTCCTGGGAAGTGGAAACAGAAGGACTGTGGACCGAAGGATTCGGCGAATCATTCCAGGCGAAGTACGGCTACGACGTTGAACCCTTCATGCCTGAGCTCGACAAGCATCCGGGCATCAGATACGACTACCGCAAGCTCATCGCCGAGTATGTACTCGAAAGTTTCTATCGGCCCTTCACGGAAGTCAGCCACAGGCTGGGCTCTTTCACCCGGGTACAATGTCATGGTGCTCCTACCGATCTCTTGGCCGCATACGCCGCGGTGGACGTTCCAGAGTCAGAGGCGATTCTTTTCGACCCGGAGTTCTCCCGTATCCCTGCTTCAGCCGCCACACTTACGGGCAAGCCAGTTGTTTCGGCCGAGGCATTCACCTGCCTTTACGGCTGGGTTCCCTGGCCTGGTCCGGGACAACATCAAGGCAAAGAACAGGTGGCTGATCTGAAACTCCTGGCCGACGCCTTGTTCGCCAATGGCATCAATCACATCTTCTGGCACGGAATGCCATACCAGCCACATCGCTTCTATGCCACGGTCCACGTCGGGCCGGACGGAGCGCTCGCACCTCACCTGCCGGCATTCAATGCCTATATGGAAAAGGTGTGCCGCCTGATGAAACAGGGTCGCACCTATTCGGACGTCGCTGTTTATCTGCCACTTGAGGACAACCTGATGCTGGGCGAACTGCCGAAGAAACTGCAGAAGCCGAGTGCGAAGTACCACTGGGAGATGCACTATCTGCGACCGCCGGCAGAATTGACCGGTTTTCACCCGCTGTGGGTGTCGCACCACTTCCTGAAAAATGCGAGGTACGAGAAACACAGACTGCTCTGTGGCGATGCTACGTTCAGTCTACTCTACCTTGACTGCGAGTGGCTTGACTCAGAAGCACTGGACGACATCCTGCGCCTGGCCCGTCAGGGATTACCTGTATGTCTGAAGCAGAAACCGAAACAACCTGGTCACGTGCAGACCGGAAACTACTATCACCAGCTCAGTATGCTTGTGTCCCTGCCCAATGTGAGTCCTGACTTCAAGCACGTTGTTCGCTCAAGACCACTGGTTGAGACTGATATTCTGATCGACTACTGGTGCCGGGAGATTGACGGCGACCGCCTCATCTTCTTCGCCAACCCGGGCTCCCGGAACCTGACCTACCCGCTTGAGTATGGTCAGGCACACAAGGACGCAAGTAGCCCCGTGACCGTCAGCATCAAACTCCAGACCTCCAAGGAACTGGAACTTAGATTCGCCCCTCATCAATCCTTGCTACTGAAGGTTTCCAAGTCCGGAGCTCCGGGCTTCGAAAATCTGGATTACGTTCCACCCGTCATAGACTGAACGATCTGGCAGTAACCTGTTCTCGTCTGCGGCCTGCTCGCCGGCAAAATGAATTAGGGATAACCGTCTCCTACGTTGAAGTACCAGTGAATAACAGGCTAGCCGCCAGGTGACCAGTATCTGAACGCGCCGTACCCCTAGCGCTTGACGCCGATGTCTGAGCTGCTATCCTGCCTCGTGGCAACTGCCGACATGCCTGCCCCGCCCGGTTTGCGCTGGCTTCTGTACAGGACTGAGCACGAGCGATTTCCCTATCACCTGTTGATCGAAGAGGAACCCGGCCGCTTCCTCTGCTTTGACGTACAGGACAAGTGGCCTGGTCCGGGCAAGGGCATCTTCTGTCTAGCCCGGCCTGACGTAAGCGAGGAGCAGTTACCACTCGACCAGCAACCGGTCGATTCCTGCGGCATCGTGTTCATAAAGCGCTACGGCCGCAAGCTGACCGTGCTTCTCAACCGGAAGATTCGTAAACGCTCCTGGTTTCTGACCGTCGAGAAGCAATCCAAGACCACACCAGGCAAGACCTATAAGCAGACATTCTGGATAACCCAGTCGTCGGCCACGGTCCGCCGTGGTGGCGCCTATCTATCAACGCGTGGTAAGACCTCTGACCTCGCCATTGTCCGCGATTCCCGCGAGCGCTACGGGTACCGCTTTCCCCGGCACGAAGTCGTGCGGGAAACGATGCCGGTCGGCGACTACGCGCTCAAGAACTCATCCGGTGAAATCATCGCGGTAGTGGAACGCAAGACCCGGGACCAGTTCCTGGCTGACATCGGTACGCTCGAGGTCCTGCGTGCCCGCCTTCTTGAAATGACCGCACGCTATCCTCACTGTGCCCTTGTTGTCGAGGCCAACTATTCCGACCTCGTGAATCCGAAAAAGGCCCGGTTCTACTCGGCCGGGCTTGTGGCCGATGTCATTGCTGAGCTCTCAACCGGGTTTCCCGGGCTTCAGATTGCCTTCTGTTCAAACCGCAGGTTCGCAGCCGAGTGGGTCGAGCGGTACTTCACCAGTATCGCCCGGCTCGAAGGACCGCCGGTCACAACTTCGGACCGAGCGGTTGACTGAACCGAAGTTTGGCCTAGCATTCTAGGTGTGAAGCAGACAAAGCCGGCTAAGAAACGTAGCGGCTACGTAGGAGGTTAGGATGTCGTCATTTCTCTTGCTGCTAACCATCGTCGCACAGGCACCTGAACCGATTCCATACTACGACCCATTGGGCCGCAAGCCGACTGCGTACGAGGACTTCGCCGCCACCCAGATTGACGCACCGTTCCGCTCTGCATGCCTTGTGCGCACCGGCGGCGATGCCCGCCTAGTTCTGGTACTCGTCAACGCCGAGCTGTACCAGAGTCTGACAACTGAGATTTCGACCTACCTCTCTGACCTGACTAGCGAAGGTTTCTCGACCAAGCTCGTCGCCACATCCGGCGGCCGACCGGCGAACCTAAGGCAGCTCCTACAGGTTCACCGCGATTCCGGTCTGGTTGGTGCGGTAATGGTCGGGGACCTGCCGGTCGCGTGGTGGGAATCGTCCAATTCGGGTGAGGATTTTCCGCTTGACCTGTTCTTCACCGACCTTGACGGCGTTTTCTCCGACGCAGACGGAGACGGCAAGTATGACACCCACTCTGGTAACCGCGCACCCGAAATCTGGCTTGGTCGCATCTATGCGTCCCGCCTCACCTATGACGGCGAAGTGCGTGTCATCCGCTCGTTTTTCCAACGGAACCATGCCTACCGCACTGGCCAGCTACCGGTACCGCGACGCGGACTGGTTTATAACGAGGTTACGTGGTACCCGAATGACCACGGCATGTCCAACCTTTACTCGGATATTACGATATTCAACGACGAGAACACTACCACCGCGTACCACTACAAAGGCCAGCTTGCGCTGGGATTCGAGTTCGTACATATCATTGCTCATTCGTCACCCTGGGTACACACTTTCTTTCTAGCCGGGGAGGTGCCGGGCGGTGGTTCGATCTTCAACTTCGAGGTCCCGGCCCTTGAACCGAAGGCCGCCTTCTACTTCCTGAACGCCTGCATGTGCGGTCGTTACACCGAACTCGACAACCTCGGCAACTGGTATCTGTTTGCCCGGCCTTGGGGTCTTGCGGTCATCGCCTCGGCCGAATTGATGTACGGCGTGAGTGACCTCTCAACCGTGTACCGTGCGCTGGCACACGACTCCTGTTTTGGAGAATCATTTCTCAAGTGGCACCGTTCAAACTACGCATCATTTCTCGGGACCTGCCTCTTGGGCGACCCGACACTGAAGGTCAGACGGTCCGGGTCGTCGGTGGCACATCCGCCGGAGTTCAGCCGCAACGGTTCAGCTGAACTCACGTGGACCGAGTACGCGGTCGAGAACTCGAACTTCGTGAACGGCCGACCGGACATCGGTTTTTCCCAAGGCCGAATCCGGGTCGTATTCGACTCTGGCCGCAAGGTCCGATCTGACAACTTTTTCTCTTCCTTCAATGGCACGAGCTTCACCCAGCCCGAATCCATTGCCTGGCACGAGTACTATGACCTGTTCTCTTCTTGCTGCACCGACGCTGCGGGTCGGTTCTGGGTCGCCTGGCAGAGCTTCCGCGACTATTCAAGCGGATATGACCATTTCCAGCTTTTCAGTACATATTACTACAACAATGCCTGGTCTTCGGTTCAGCGCATCGGCCCCCTGGCCGGTTATCACGACGTGCAACCGGCGCTTGCGTCCGGCACCGACAACCGGGTGTGGTGCGCATTCAAGTCCTGGCGCAACGGCCAAGGCGACATCTGGGTTTCCTATGCGGACAATGCGGGCACCTGGACCACACCCGTTCGGTTGACCTCGGACTCAATGGACCAGATTGACCCCTGCGTCACCGTTGACCACGACAATCATCCCTGGGTGTTCTGGTCCTCACTGACCGGTGGTCGCTGGCGCATTCAGGGCCGCACATACAATAGCGGCTGGCAGCCGATATTTGACTTGGACTCGACCGGTGCAAACGCTCATCCACGTGCCGTGGTTGACCAGGACGGCCGCGTCTGGGTTGTGTGGCACAAGTGGCAGGGTAATGACGCTGACATCTACTTTTCCTGCCGCGACGGCTCAAACTGGACACCACCTGCTCCGCTTTGCGCCCACTCCACCGAAGACCTGCTGCCCGACATCGCTGCAGCTCCAGATGGCACCGTGTGGGTCGCGTGGCAGTCCCGAAGGAATGGACCATGGGACATCTACACGTCGCGCTACTCCAACGGCTGGACCGAGCCCACCCCGGTTACGAACGATGCGGCAAACGACTATGACGTGACAGTGTGTACTGATACTTCCGGTCAGGTGTGGACCGCGTGGGCATCGGACCGCCGCGGGTACTGGAACATCTATGCTGCCCGGAATCCGCTTACCGGAGTCGGCGGGAAAACACAGGAGCTTGCATTTCTGAGCCTCGAAGTCTATCCGAATCCGACTGCTACCGATTTCGCAGTTCTACGAATCCGCGGATTCAGGGAATCAGTGACTCGGCCTGAAGCTGTCCGAGTTTACGACGCATCGGGCTGCTGTGTCCTGAATCAGCAACCGGTCACCGGTAACTTTGAGCTTGGCACTATGCTCGACCTGCGGAACCAGCCGAGCGGTGTGTACCTCATCCGCGTCAACTTGCCAGGCCGGGAGCTCATCGCCCGTCTCTTGTTGGCCAGATAGCCGGGCAGCCGGCGCACGGGTATCTGCGCCGGATCACGGTAGTTTGACACCTCTACCCATCTGTCTATACTGGCTGTGATGAAGCTATTCCGACTTGCTCCCGCGGTCTTGATATTGACAGTAACCGTTGCATCCGGCCAGGAAGCCTGGCTCATTCCGTTCGCGGCCGCGTTTCAGCCCGATATCCGCGGTTTCAACCAGAGCTTCGCAGGACACGGCCTGCCCATGGCCGCAACTCGGCACTATGGCTGGGGCATCGAAGTCCGCTCGCTCGTTGATAACATTCTCCTCGGCCCGATGTTTTTTCGAACTTGGGATGACGCCAGCACCGACAGCTTCCACCTACGTACCGAAGCATCCGGCATGTTTGCCGAAGCTGGCCTCAAGCTCGTGCCGACCTCATTCCTGACCATCACGCCGATAATTGGGGCTGGCGGTTTGTCCCAGTCCTTCAGCATCCGGGCAAGAACCGGCGACCTCAACTTCGAGGAGTTGCTCGGCGCACCCGGCCAGGCCGCAACCATCCTGTCTGGGATGAAACTCACTGGCCTTGCCGCTCTGGAGTTCGGGCTTGCGACAAGAACGACGAGCGGCCGATACGGGCTGGCAGTTCGCGCCGGGTATCTCTACTCGCCCTTGTCCGTCACTTGGCACTTGGTGAACGGCGCAAGGATTGTCGGCACTCCTGCAGTCAAGCTGGCCGGCCCGTTCTTTTCGCTCGGACTACTCCTGATGCCCGCGGCTCAGAATACGAGTATCAGGTCATGAGCCAGGAGGTACAAGTGAGCCGCCGACTCTACCTGCTTCTGCTCCTGGCTGCTGCCTGTATTTACACCTACAAACTCGAGCTTTCTGAAACGCGCACCTGGCCGGCCCGGGATGTCTCTGGCATCACCGCTTCTTCGGCAAATGGCCATATCAACGTCGCGGGCTCGCCCGACACCGTTGTCACGGCCGTGGTCACCCGACGCTGCTACGGTCGGGACAGAGCCGATGCCGAACGGGCAATCGAGAACGTCTTGGTCAGGGATACTGTCCAGGCCGGTGAACTTCGGCTCTGGGTCGAAATGCCGGGCGGCAACCGTGCCTATGGCGCCTACTACGACATTGTCTGCCCGGAATCAACCAGACTCGTACTCTCAACCACAAACGGCTCGGTCTCGCTCACCGGTACAAAAGCCGGTGCAACCGTCTCAACCTCCAACGCCGCAATCAAGCTTCTGAACACGCGGGGACAGATGAACCTTTCAACAACTTATGGCGAGGTCCAAGTTCAGGTCCACCGCGGCGGCATCAGCGTCTCAACCACAAGCGGAAATATTGACTGCGACCTGGCTGAACTCGGTGCAACTGAAACAGCAAACCTTACGACCTCAAATGCTAAACTCACGCTCTACCTGCCTGCCGACGTGTCCGCGACATTCGATGCAACAACCTCCAATGCCGAGGTAACAGTCACCGGGTTCGGACCGGTCAGCTACGAAATATCCGAACGCTGGCACAAGCGCGGCCGGCTGGGGTCTGGAGCCTCCATCATCACACTCAACACGAGCAACGGTGACATACTGATTAGGGCCAGGTAGCAATCTTGTTGAACCGGTCTCCCCATCCGGTTGGTCTAACATGGTCAAGAGAACAGTATAGAAAGGAAGGTATTGCATGGCCGAAGTAAAGCACGTTTCCGACGCCAACTTCGAATCCGAGGTTCTCAAGTCCGAAATCCCGGTACTCGTTGATTTCTGGGCTCCGTGGTGCGGACCCTGCAGGATGATCGCTCCGATTGTCGAGAAGCTCGCCGACCGGTACGCCGGCCGGATGAAAGTGTGTAAGCTCAACACCGACGAGAGTCCGGAAACGCCTGGCAAATACAACATCTACGGCATTCCCACGCTCATCGTGTTCAAGAACGGAGCTGAAGTGGACCGCATGGTAGGTGCGATGTCCGAGCCAGCACTCGCCCAGAAAATCGAACCCCACCTTGCCGGTTAGCGTGCTCCCTACTGCTGCGGCACGTACCGTCGCATGACGTACAGGCCGGTTACCTCAGCAGTACTCACACGGCTCAGAGAACTCACTGCCCTGGACCGGGTCATCACCGACCCGGCTGCACTTTTTGACTACGGCCGGGACGAGAGTCCTGGCCCCAGTTATCCACCCGAGGCACTCGTCAAAGTTTGCTCGGCAGAAGAAGTAGCCGGAATTCTCGCGCTATGTCGGGATGAACGCATACCGGTTACCCCGCGCGGGCTTGGTACCGGACTCGCCGGCGGCTCGGTGCCGGTTCAACGCGGAATCATGATCTCGACCGAGCTGATGAACACGCTAATCGAGGTTGACACCAATAACCTTACGGTACGGACCGAACCTGGTGTCACGACCGACCGCGTTCAAAAAACCTGTGCCGAACATGGCCTGTATTACCCGGTTGACCCCGCATCGCTTGAGGACTGTTCAATCGGCGGCAACATCGCCACCAATGCTGGCGGTGCGCGTGCCTTCAAGTACGGCGTTACCGCTGACTATGTCCGGGGATTGGAAGCAGTCCTGCCTGACGGCCGCCTGATCCGCTGGGGTGGCAAGATCCTCAAGAACGCCACCGGCTACGGTCTAGGACGATTGCTCGTTGGTTCTGAGGGCACACTTGCGGTCATCACCGAGGTCGTGCTGCGTCTTGTCCCGAAACCTAAATACCAGATTGATGTTCTCATCCCGTTCACCCGGTTGCACCAGGGTATCGAGCTCGTACTGCGTCTGGTTCACGACGACCGGCTCCTGCCAGCGGTGGTTGAGTTTGTCGAGCGTCAGGGTATTCGTGCCACGAACCAGGTCCTCGGATCGAACCTGCCTTTTGCCGACGCCGAAGTGCAGGTTCTGGTCGAACTGGAGGGCAACAACCGTGACCAGGTGCTCGAAGACTGCGTACGGCTTGGCGAGATGGCAATGGAACTCGGCGCCAAGGAGCCGCTCGTCGCAGACAATCCGACCGACCAGACCCGCCTGTGGACCGCACGCCGCAAGCTCGCCGATACCCTGAAGCAGCTATACCCTGAGGTCACGGCTGAGGACATCGTCGTACCGCTCAACGATTTGCCGGCCACGGTCGAGGAGATCGCGCGGCTGCAGGCCAAATACGGCCTTATCGTCGTTCCCTTTGGCCACATCGGCGACGGCAACATCCACGTTGATATCTGCCGTGAGGACGACCGACCCGGCTGGCGAGAAGCCCGGGACCGGCTGCTTGACGAACTCGTAGGTTTCGTGTTGTCACACGGCGGCCAGATTTCGGCCGAGCACGGTATTGGTTCGGAGAAAAGGAAGTGGATGAAACGGGCCCTGGGCGCGAACGAGCTCGAGCTCATGCGCCGGCTCAAACACGCCATTGACCCGGATCGTATTCTCAACCCCGGTAAGATTCTGCCGGACTGAAGCCTGAAAAGTCCAGCCGATAAGACAGCCGAGAACCGTATGCTATCGGGCTACCTTGGCAATCTTGCCGACCTTACGGAAATTCTTGCCCTGCACCACAACCAGGTAGAGTCCGTCGGCAAGTGCCTTGCCCGCCCAATTCTTGCCGTCCCACTCAATCATCGGCCCGCTCACTTCTTCAAACTTCCTGACTAGCGTCCCGGAGATGGTGTACACGAGAACATCCACCGTGTCCTTCGGTGGAAAATCAACCCACAGCTCACACGCACCGGCAAAAGGTGCGGGCCGGGTATAGGGCTCGGCGTAGCTTGTCACCGGAACCGGGTAGAACTGGCTCACCATTGATGTATTGCCGAAAGAATCCTGGGCGGTGACACAGTAGTGGTAGGTGCCACAAGCAAGGTTGAAAATGTAGAAGGTCGTATCCACAAGCCCTGTTCCGACGATCCGCATCGACCCGAACCGGTATGCCTTGATGTCGTCCACAAACACTCCGAGCCGGTTATCGCTTGAATCGGTGACGTAGCGCAGCCTCAGCCAGGCCTGGTACGAAGGCGGAATAAGGTACCGACGCTCGTGCCAGCCAGATGCCGTTCCGTAGATAGAATCCAGCGGCTGCCAGTCCCACGGCGGCCCTGAACATGCCTCGACATAGCACACGTCGCGCTTGAATCGCCCAAGCGAATCCAGCACCTCCTCGGTCTGGAAATACGCATAGAACGAAAGCAGACCGCCATGCGGCATCTCCCATGGTGTCATCAAGACGAGCTGGTTGCAAAGGTTCGGGCCCGAACCAGAAAAGAACGACCTTGCCCCAGAATGAGCATACTGCTCGCTCGCACTCCAGCCGGTTGCGCTCCAGCGGCTGAGTTCCTCGCAGTAATCGCTGAACTCCTCGACCGTCGAACCGGCCTCGTAAAGGTTGTACCCAACCGGTGCAATGTCGGTCGCAGTATTCCAGTACAGCCGTAGGTCGCCTCGACCGCCGAGTCGGTGCCCACTGATTTCAGGCTGCGTCGGTTTGACATCATCAGTTGCGAAATAGCAATTAAGAAACTCCAGCCACGGCACTGAATCAGCAAATGCCAGCTTCGCGTATGACCCAGCCAATGTCTTAAGAGCAAGATAGTTATCCGGAAACCACACCGCAGCGCCCCTTGCCCGGCCGTATGCACCTTGGCCGCGGTTCGCAACCGCAAGCGGCCCGAGCGTAGACCGCAGCGTGGCCGCACCAGACTGCGGAGCGAGCTGCCAGAAGTCGGAAAAATCAATGTTGTCGTCTGTAGGGCACGGTGCATGACCCGGGTCTGAAGAAAATGTCTGAACTCCAGCCCGCGCGTCCCTAAAACCAGCCTCAGCCGGGTCAATACTGTCCCGGATGGCAGCGCGTGCTGCAATCAGCACGCGCTGCAGTTGCCGCATGTCCAAGGCCGACAGACAGATGTCCTCATCCGGATACTCGGCAACATACTTTGCGCACATCTCAGGCAGGAACTCCTCCGGTGTTAAGGTCGGCCTCGCAACTAGAAGGTTCAGGACTTCATCGTACGGCCAGCCGCCCCACGGTACAAGACCCTCAGACGCAAGCATATAGTCACAACAGTCAAGTACTTCAGTCGCAACCTCAATCATGCCCATAAGGCAAGCATCAAGCCCGAGCACAGCAATCCGCTTGCCGAGTGCCTTTCTGACCGCGGCCACCGCTGCTCCAAACTCGCCACCCGCAACACCCATCTGAGAAAATGCCGGCGACTCGTCTTGGAATATCCAGTCCAGACCGCCTGCCCCTTCCTGCCAGCCGTTGCCATGGTCCCAGAGAACAAGCATATAGTTCCTGGCCGGATAGCGCTGCGCAAGAAAACGTCCGAACCCGGCAAGTGTCGCGGTATCAGCCATATCAACCTCGCCGAGTTCAGCCAAAAGCTCCAGCCCGGTCCGTTTGACAAGGTAACGCCGGCATCCGGGATTCGAGTCTCGAGCCGCATTATCAACCTGCACCACAATATTCACTTCCTCAGTTGAACCCACGGATTTCATCTCCGCAAGGTCAACATACGCCTGGTCGTTCATCCCGTTATCCGCGCACATATAGACCCCGACTGTCCACTGTGCGGCAAAACCGGAGTAGAAAAATACCAGGCACCACAGGAGTACCTGTAACCGTGAATCTAAGACACGAAGACAGGAATTAGCAATGCGCATTACTACCTCCTTCGGTTGACAAACGCCGGCTTGCCAAGGCACCGGCCAACCGGCGAGCCGACGCTACGCAGACACGCATCGAACCCGGCAAGCAGGCGACATCCGCTCGGCACTCCTGGGTGACGATGTTGTCTGTCCTGACACAGTCCTACATTACCATAAACGAGAGACAGCGCAAGCGGCCAAATGGCCCGAGGATTTCGCAGGACTTCGACCACAACAATCCCGAAGTTGGGGCACGTTTTCAGAAAAACCGAAAAACGTCCGCCCTGCTGCTTCTCCTGCCGCAGACTGAGCTGCATCCGGTGCTTCTGCTCTGGTCGCGTCCGGGGAAACGCCCAGCGTTCTTTTTCCGGCTGCGCTGCGCGCTCCATCCGCATCGGCTCGGACCCGTGCACCCCGAGCTCTGGCTTGCGCCGCGGACTGCGCTGTGCTGGCCGCGGCACCAGAATTCGCGCCCGACCTCGCACCTGGTGTCGCGTCCTGCATCGCAGCTCAAGTCCGAACTCCGGCCGGGCCCGGTTAGACACACCGTCCTGTAGCTACCGAAGCCGCCTGGGGAGCCGGGGAGGGTATTATGTCCAATCTTGCGCAGTGGATTGATTGCCAAGAAGTTAGGGTGGTTTCCGAGCTCGCGCCTCGTGTGACTGCCCAGTCACGCGCAAACGACAAAATGCTCGAATTGGTGCCGCCGCCGACGTATCGCCGCCACCAGGTGCCGGCTCAACCGAAAAGGAGCGGCCCGGTTGGGCCGCTCCTAAACCAGACTTTTCGCCGACCTCTTAGAAGCCCACGGTCAACTGGACACGGTGCGTTGGCTTTAGATACTTGAGGTAGCGGAACGTGTAGTCCAGGCCGAGCTTCAAACCTTTGGCCGGCTCGGTCCTGACTCCAAGCCCGGCTGTGAGCCCGGAAAGCTCACCGACATTCTTCGCGTATTCCCGATCAACGTTCAGAATATACCCGCCGCGCAGCGCAAACAGCTCGTTGTAGCCGTACTCTAAGCCGATGTTCACCGTCTCATTGATGTCCGACGGATGGGTCAGGTCAATCGCCGCGGTCAACTTACTCGGGCTCACATCAACCAGGTCGTAGGCGATGCCGAAGCGGAACGTGGTCGGCAGCGGCATTGCGTCGGTGCGATAAGTCCCCGGCAGCGACGGCGGCCCGGAGTCAGGCCAGGTAATACCATACTGAAGCTGACGTCCAGAAAAGGCAAGCTGGGTGCCGAAGTTCGCTACTGTTGCACCGATTCTGAGCGACCGGAACCCGGTGTTGTAGAAAAGCCCCAGGTCAACTCCGAGCGCACTTGCCGCCATGTCCCAGATCGACTGCTGCACGCCCTTGGCCGTGAAGCCAAAGGAAAGCTTGTCGGTAATAACCCGGGAATAGGTAGCTGCCACGCAGAAATCCGCTGCGCCGAAGAACAGCCCGGTGCCTTCGTCCTCTCGCGCCTTGGTACCTGGATTGTCGATTGTCGTCTGCTCGATGTCGCCCATCGTCAGCGCCGTGATCGCGAAAGTCATCGTACCGAAACTGGTCATCGGCAGCACCACGGCCAAGTGGTCGTGATTGATGTCGGCAATCCAGTCAACGTGGTTGAACTGGACCTGCCGTCCAACATGGGCCAGCCCGGCCGGATTGAAGTAGCAGGCCGAAGCATCGTCGGCAATTGCCGTGAATGCCTCGCCCATCGCAGTCGCCCGCCCGACGCCGATTTTCAGGAACGCCGCGCCGGTCGTACCGACCTTGGAGAACGCGGCCAAACCGACCGAGGCGACCAGGAGCCACGCGAAAGCGACCGCCAGTATCTTCTTGGTCATTGGGCGTTGGGTATTGGTCATTCTTGTCATCTCGTCCTCCCTTAGTGAATGAGCACGAATTTGCCGGTATACTGCCCGGCTTCGGACTCGACGTGAAAGACATAGACCCCGGACGCAACCAGCTGAGCGTTGTCGTTCAGCAAGTCCCATGTCTCAGTGCCGCCCTCATCAAGCGGATGCTTACCGTCGTCCTTGTGCTCCAGCACCTTGACCAAGTCACCGGACAAGGTGAAGATGCGGATCGTGCAGGTCATCGGCAGGTGGGTGAACTTTACCCTCCGATTCTCCGAGTTCGTCTCCCAAGCATTGAACACGATATACGGATTGGGCACGACTTTGACCACAAGTGAATCCAGCGGTTCGGTTCCTTCCTTACCGGGTGTCGAGACGATGTTGTACACGTTGTAGTGAGCCGCGGTCTTCTCGTTCTTGTGGCCGACAACCATCCATACATCCCCGTCGTTTATCTGGTTTATCATCGCACCCAAGGTCTCATTCGTGCCGGTATAGTTCATCGCCACGTACCCACCGCAGATGTATAGCAGGGCCGCACCAGTCCAGAGCGTGTCATTCGGTTTGCGTGCCACCCGGTCCACAAAGCACCAACCATTCGCGTTCTGACCCTGCGCACCGTCATATCTTGTCGAAGGCACCTCGATACTGCCGTTAGTCAAATCGTACACTTTCGCGGTCAGCTGCCCGCCTGCATTCTTCCACTCAACCTTGTAATCCGAACCTCGGAAGCACCAAACCGCCCGCTGCTCACCCGATGTAACCCGGGTAGGCCGAACCCTTTCAGTCGGGTAGTTGCCGCTCTCGACATAAGCAGTATCGTATGGCTTAGTCGGAGTTGCGTAGCTCAGTTTGATCTTGCTTTCCTGGCCATTGAAAACCGGCAATGAAAAGGACACGGTCGAACCTACTGTGTAGTCGAAGCCGGTCGTATCCACGATGATACTATCGGTCGTCAGGTTCGTAACTACATAACGGCAACGGGACTTGGACGCTGCCAGGTACGTCGGCCCAAGGAACCGGACCTCGTAGGTATCAGCCTTGACATTGTACGGCACCACCACGCTGCTTGTCAGTTTTAGTCCGCGGGTCAGCGTATCCGGGTTACCTGCAACCGTTACAACCCGGGTCGTCGGTTCCTCATAGTTCGCCGCGTCCCAACGCGGAACCGTCGAGTAGTTCGCCACAATCCCCGAACGCAGGATAAGGGTATCCCACGCGACCGGTACCGGCGGAGTCTGAGTCGTATCCCACTCGGTCGTCACGTAGTTCCAGTCATAGGCCGTGACACAGTAGTAGTAGGTGAAACCGTTGATGACGTTCTTGTCCTCAACTGAGTAGAATATGCCCTTGTCAGTAGCTTTGAACCAAAGACTCTCGGCTATGGTTGAGTCACCCGATGGCGGGTAACTGAACATGATGGAATCAGCCAGGTCACATTGAGCCAGTATGCCCCAGTCTGAGCCGTTTGAGGACTTGTACACGATATAGCCCTGGAAGTCGTAGCCTCGGTACTTCGGGTCCGAACCCGGACTGGGCCACGGTTTTGAGGCAACCTTCTCCCAGTACGGGTCCGGCGTGACCTCAGGCAGGTTGTCCCACACAATCCGCACCTTGTTGTCGCCCGGTACGAGCGTGATGTTAGGCGACGCCGGTGGCCCGGGCAGAAGCCAGCCCTGGTCGTAAATGAACTGGGCGTTGTTCGCCACGGTCCCGAGGTGCACCAGCGAATCCAGTCCCCGGCTCTCCCATGGCTGCCCCTCACCGCCGTATGGCGCGGCGATTCCCGCAACAATCAGCACCTCGACCTGGCCTGGCGCCAGATTGAACGGGCCCGAGCACTGGATGAACCGCTTGTCTGCGGCTGCGACGTCAACCGAGTCATACGGTGACCGGACTCCGGTCCGGTAATCGTAGCCGGCCATCGTCAGATACTGGGCTTGGTCGGTGACCGGGTCAATGTCAATCGTGAACTTCTTGAATGCCGTCATGCCGAGCGGTCTGGTTGAGTCGTTGTTTCCGAGCGTCAGCGGGCTTTCGAGGAACTTGTAGGCAAACACTCCGGGTGTTCCCCGGTCCCACTGGCCGCGCGCGTTCTGCTGCTCGTGGTTATCGTAGTCGCCTGCGTAACCGACATTCCTCACCGTATCCGGCACGCCCGGCACCAGCGTATTCAGAAGCAGCCCAACCATATCGTCGGAGTGTTCACCAATGTCGGGATCGTTGACCGCACCCATGTAGCAGTTCTTCAGCGTATCCGAGCTGGCATTTCGGACTTTGTAGATGATGAAGAATATGTCCTGGTTCGACGGGTAGTTCCAGGCATATACCGTCTGGTAGAACTCTACTCCCTGAGGATAGCCCGGTGCGATATGATTGTCTTTCCCCAGGTCGCAGTACACGCACCACATATCCTGGAGCGAAAAGTTCTCCTTGGGCACGAGCTCGACATCAACGGTATCGTGAATCGTCGCACCCAGTCGCCAGCCCTTGGCGGTGTACCGCGACCGCGGCGGCGGCCAGTCGTTCGGGAACATGTAAATGCGGTCCAGGGGATCACCCGCACCCGCCTCGGCATATGCCGCCGAAGTCGGTGTCATCTCGGTACCGCCTGAGTTCGGGTTGTAACCGAAAGTCACGAGCGTATCTACCTTGCCGTCTGCCCGCGGCTTCAGGCTGCCGAACCACAGCCCGGCGCCAAAGATGTACTTATTCTTGAACGGCTGAGGCCAACTACCGCCGGCTTCGCCTGAACCGATGGTTACATCTATGCCGTAGCGGCCGTCGTTGTAGAACGGGCACAGCCACTTGTTGATGTTCAACCACTTCATGTCATACACCCGCTTGCCGGCCGGCAGCGGAGTGGCTGTCCTGGCCCATGCCAGCATGAGCGCGACAAGCAGTAGGAGAACCGCCACGCCGCGTCTAGTCATTGGGAATTGGTCTTTGGTCATTTTTCTCACCTGCCCCTTCTTAGAACGACAAGCTGAGTCCAAACCTTATCTTCCGCGGCGGCCCGTAATAGGTCGGCGGGTCATTCTTGTCCTGGTACGCGCGCACGTAGGAATCGTACTGTTCGAACTGGCTCATGTAGCCATCGTGGTTGTAGTCGCGATACGGATGGTAGTAGAAATCGCCGAACGCAATCCCGGACCCGAACTCGTACCTGGTAATAATCCTGCCGGTGAAGTCCGGCTTGCCGGTTGCCGTGTGCACGTTGACAATCTGGGTTGCGTTCACCACATTAGTGACATCGCAGGACAGGGAGAACGTCATCCCACCGAGCCTCAAGTCCTTTGAGGCCCGGGCATCAACATTGAGCGTTCCAGGCAACCGGGCTGAGTTCTCCGGGCCGGTAGGGTTACCGCGGATGTCGGTCGGCGTGTAGGGTGTACCCGAACCGTAGGCTACGACGCCTGAGACGTCAAAGTCCCGCAGCGGCACAAAGGCAAAATCGCTCGGGAAAGAGAACCCGAGATCACCGTGCAGCGCGTGACGCTGGTCCTGGTCCAGATAGTAGTCAATCTTGTACGGGTCGGAGCGGCCATACTGAGTCCACGCGTCTGAAGCCGTACCCTTGGCAATCGTGAACGTGTATCCAAGTCGTGCTGACCAGTAGTCAGAAAGTACCTTGTTCATCGTTGCCTCAAACCCCTGAATCCGGGCATACTCGACGTTATAGAACATCGAATACGGCTGGGGCAGAGCCTGTACCACCCTGATGCCGGACAGGTCATACACGTCTTTGTAGAACGCGGTGATGTCGAACTGGAATATGTCGGAGAGCTGTGCATCGAAGCCAAGCTCATAGGCGATAGTCTTCTCCGCACCCATATCCGCGTTGCCGACAACGATGTTGCCCCGGCCGCGAAGTTCAGCCGCACTCTTGTCCGCGTAAGTGTAGAGATTGCTGAAGGTCGGGTTCTTGAAGAAGTGGCCGTACGAGAACCGGAACTTTATTCTTTCCGTAATCGGATAGGAAAGTCCGAGCCGCGGGGACAGCCGGTACTTGGCCGGAACTGGCAGCATACTATCGGCAATCTCTGGCCGTGCACCCAGGCTCTCAGGATAGGCCCTGACCCTAGCCTTGGAGTCGAGGTAATCAAACCTCAGCCCGGCCCGAACTACGAGGTCCTCGAAATCGGCCTTGTCCTGGACGTACGCCGCTGCCACCACCGGCTTGTAGCTGAACGCATCCCAGAACGGGTTCGGGTCCCAGGGCAGGGAGTTCTCATACACCGAGATGACGTATTGAGTAACCGAGACCCCGGCCTTGACCTCGTGCACCTTGTTCACTGTCCTGGTGAAGTCAAACTTGCCGAAGTAGTCGTTGGTCGCCCGGTAGTGCCACGACCGGTCGTCGCCCTCGGTGATAAACAACCCGGCAACGCCGTACGGGTAGTCAATCAGCGCGTAGCCGGTAACGAAATTGTGTTCGCCCGGGTGAGCATATACCATCGTGTCCGCACCACCAGCAGTCTTGGCCAACCAGTACGAGCGGAACAGCTTCACCACTGCATCCCGCTGATCCTTTGGCGTCTTCGTCGTATCAAACAATTCCGGATGCGCAAGCTCGTAGTCACGGTACTTCTTCCAGTCAAACACCCAGTCTTCACCCCGGAAGAAGAACCGGTCCCAGATACCCAGTTTACGCATCGAACCCCAGAATCCAGTCGTGTCCGCGGCCTCGGCGTAAAAGTTGCGTACTGAACGCATGAGCGAAGTCATGAACATACCGAACTTGGCCTCATACACCGTGGTCGGACTCAACATGTGGTTCAGAGTCAAGTTACCCTTGTAAGAACGTACCCGGTTCGCATACAGCCCTCTAAGCCAGAACCGGTAGGTATGCGAGTAGGTTCGCCACTGATAATTCGAGTGATGCCCATCAAGCGTAAGCTTAAGTCCTTCCTTAGTCAGGAAGAAAGACTTGGGCATCGCCAACGTCACCTTTCCCTCGAGTGCGTACTCGCCGCGCGGTGCATCCACGTGGTACCGACAGCCGCGGTCGTCATCAGTCTTGAAGTACTCGGTCGAGAGGAAGTAGCGCAGTCGGTTCCAAAACGGTGTCGGACCACCGAGACTGAAGCTCAGACGGTTGTATCCAAAGTTTAGATCGGGCTTTGGAAAGACCTCGTCGGTTGCGTACCGGAACCGGCCCGACGTCTTCTGTCCGCCTTCCTTGGTCACCGCCTTGATGACTCCGGACATCGCCTCGCCATACTCGGCGTCAAATCCGCCAGTGATTACAACTACCGACTGGATGGCATCGGTTGTCGGCTTCGGGCTGGACCACAGCGTACCATAGACCTGGTCTTGGGCTGCGACCCCATCCACCAGGTACGATACGTCATCGAACCGCCCCCCGCGGATATGGGTCCAGCCACGGCTCTGAGTCTGAGTCACGCCGGCCTGCATGCCGACCAGCTCGGTCAGCTGTGTTACCGGCAAACGCTTGAACTCCTCGTCGGTAATGATTCGCTCGACCGAAACCGTGGTCGGGTTGACAAGCTCTACCTTCTTGGCCGTAACCTCGACCACCCGGCCAATCTCAACCACCGTCTCGGACAGACGGAAGTCCACCGTCACGGTCTGGTCCTGCACAATGAGCACGTCAGTTACCGACATCGGATTGTACCGCACGTACGAAGCAGTCACCGTATAACGGCCAGGCGGGATATTGATTATCTCATATCGGCCGTTCGCGTCCGTGGCCGCGCCGAGTTCGGTCTTCTCGATGACGACGTTGGCGAATGCCAGCGGCTCACCGGTCTTCTTGTCCACGACCCGGCCGACGAGCACACCGGTATTGCCGGCAAGAACCGTTCCGACAATGACCAGAACTAGAACCAGTAGCCTGGCCGGCAGGTATCGGAAATTGGTCAATCTGCTCATCTATGCCTCCTGTTATTCGACAACTCTTATCCACGCGCCCCAGACCAGTCCGACGTAGGTACCACCCATCTCGTAGAGCACATCAATAGGAATCTGCTCGACATACAAACGGAAAAGACCTGGCCTAGTGAGCGCAATCTTGTCGCTTGACTTGAACTCGTGGCGCTCTCCATCGAAGTAGAGCAAGTTCTTAGCATCCACCACGGTAGTCAGGAGACTGCGGACATAGATACTATCCCCAACGGTGAACGTCGGCAGTTCATCGTCTGCGTAGAAGCGCTGAACCCCGTGGTGCAGAGTGTCGGGCCGAAGCATGAACGTGTCTTCTTTCCGGCCGTTGGTAATGAAGATCCGGTCGAGGTACGGTGCGTCATCCGGCGTCGGAGCATACAGACGGCTTGCGCCTCCCCGTTTCCACAGTTTCCATTGACCGCCCTCTTTCTTCAGCACGCAGCCGTCGAGCGTGGTTGCGTTCAGCCGCTTCTCGATAACGGTATCAATTGCCGAGAAGACTGTATCGTAGAACTTGAGCGTGTCCGTACCGATTACCGAGTCGCGCAGGAATCTCGTATAGCTGTAGGCATGGAGTCTCAACAGCCCGGGGATTGTCTCGGCCATGAAAACCGTACATGTCGTTTCGGCCTTGGCAGTATCGAGGGTAGCAACAAACCGGTACTCCAAGTCGAACGAGTCGGTGAAGAAGAGATGCTGCAATCCGTTCGTCCGGAACCGCTGCTTGAACGGGTTCTCCGTCATCTCCTTCTTCAGCCGCTTCTTGTTCGTATCAGACAATGCCGTGTCCAGTGGCGCCAGCGACCCTTCTGCGAAACTCGTCATGAACAGCGCCTTATTCGCCTGGACAATGGACTCGATTGCCGTCGTGTCTTCTGCATTTGGCTCCCAGAACGGCTCTTCGGGCATGCGACCGCACCCGACATACAGCGCGGCCGCGAACAGACCCAGACCGATTGCGACCATCCGTGAGAACAGACTGGGACTGCTCGTGGGAGTCCTCGAATTCATCGTGCCTCCTTATGTCTTTCGTTTCCTACTTGTGCCGGCAGCAAGACCCCGCCACAGCCGCCCGGCTCCAACGCAGAGGCGGCCGTCAACGGCTAGTCTGCGACCAGCTATTCCCGACATCAAACAATCACAAGTGTAAAGCAGTGCCTGCAAATGTCAACGCACTGTCAAACCTGCATGAAATCTAGACGCAAAAAGCCACCTGTCAAGCGGCACGTGCCGCTGGGACTCCGGACCTCCGTCGCCCGGCGCTTCGCACTGAGAATCCCTTTCGGGAATTCTGAGTTCAGAACTGTCGCCAGCCTGTGTCGCGGCGTTGACAATCGCCAGTTATAGTCTATCCTTAGGCTGCTAACGTGGAGGTACAATGAGCCTGAGAATGATACTTGGCGTTTTCTTGCTGCTAGTATGTTCTGTTGCTACGGCCAACCTGCTTGTTAACGGCGACTTTTCGAACTGGACCGACCCGACCCACCCTGCAAGCTGGACCGTTGAGGACACTGTCCGGGCTCCGGTCGCCCAGAGTACCACCTACCACTCTGCACCATACTCGGCCCGAATCACGCGTATGGTTAGCGGAACTGGCAACAATTTTGGCGTCAACCAGTGGACAGTTGTCTCTCCGGACCAGGACTACACCCTGACCGCGTGGTATCTGGACAACGACCCTAATGCTCGGGGCGGTATCGGCATCAGTTGGTACACTCAGGATTCGACCTATATTAGCGCTACCGGCATCACCTACACCGACTCGGCGATAACCACCTGGCAGCGGCTGGTAAAGACAGCTACTGCGCCTTCTACCGCTGGACTGGCCAAAGTCACACTCCGGGTTTACGGCTTCACCAACAGTCAACCGGGTGGTATTGTTTATGTTGACGATGCCGAATTGAACCTGACAGCAGCCGTGGCCGAGCCGACGCACCCACGGGTCCGCACCGCGCTCCTGGCTGCGCCCAACCCCAGTTCAGGTTCGATAACCTTTTCGCTTGACCTGGCCGGAGCTGGCCCGGTCCGGCTTGAGGTCTATGACATGGCCGGCTGCCTAAGAAACATCATTCACGCCGGCCCGGTCAGTCGTTCGCAGACAATTGCCTGGGCCGGAACTGACAGTTCAGGCCGGCCGCTACCCTCAGGCCTGTACTTTGCGGTCGCAACTTGGTCTGAAGGCCGAACCGAAGTACAGAAGGTCGTGCTGGATCGCTAACGCTCAAGGCCGGTCGCCAGCCGGCTTGGACGGCTGACGAGCCGGGAAAAACAACGCAATAACCGGTCGCCGATCAGGTCCAAGGCCCGAATAGGTCTCGTATTCCTCGCCCAAATCAGGAATTTCTCCGGCCGCGACTGCATCCCGGTACATCCGGTATGCTAGCTCCACTGATACTCCCTCAAAATTGGCCTGAACCTGTCTAATGTGAATTCTGGCTATCGGCCGCGTCTCGCCATGGTATTTGATACTCGCAAGCCTGCGCGCATAAGCCGCCAAGTCACCGGCTTCGGACTCGCCAGAACAGCGAAACGCGATAATAGTGAGGGGTTGAACGTCCGGGCCACGGCCCGCAGCGTAACTCTCGGGCCTGTCAGCATCAAAGAAGCGGTACGGCTTGGCAATTGTCGAAAACCAGCTTCGGTCTTCAAGCAGCGCCAGAGTGTCACCAAACAAACGATTGAAGACAAGCCGGAACGTGTTGACCGGAGAAATGGAATCGTACCAGGCAGAAACAGCAGAATCTTGCGGTAACAGACAGGCATTCAGGATGGCCATACGTTCAGCGACCTCTTCTGGTTCCGGGTCATCCCAGTTGAGGATTGAGCCCGGGCCGTGGTCAGCCTGAATGATGATGACCGGTTGTCTATCCGAACGCGCAAGTATGCGATCAATCGTCTGTCTAGTTTTCATCGTAATGAAGGCAAGCTGGTCGCGGTAGTCACGGATGTAGTCATCGCGGACCCTTTGTTTGTCAATGATCTGGAAGTTGCCGCCCTCTGTAAGCGTAAACAGCCCCCGAGGCCTCACTTTCTCGCCGGACGGACCGAACACGAACGGCGGGTGGGGTGCGAGTACGTGACAGAAGACGAAGACTGGCGGCCTGAGGCATGCGGGGTCAGGCAGGCGCTCAAAGGCATAAAGGATGCGCTCCCGGTGAAGGTCGTGCTGCGTTCTCCTAAGCACACGGTCCAGCAACAACGGCAAAGGTGTGGTGCTGATGACCACATTCTGGAACTCACTCAGCACCCAGCGCGGTGCGTAGTGCACGTCGGCATTCTTGAACTCGGTTCCGGTGTAGCCCGAGGCAAACGAAACGGTCGTATAGCCGCGGCGCTTAAGCTCGGCCATGACGCGATTGTCGGCAATCATTCTAAGCAAAGCAGAGCGATTATCTGACTCAGCACCAACGCACCTAGCAACTGAGTCCAGGTAGGTCATGTTGAGCGACGACGCAAGCGAAAGGTAGGTCTGGCTGTAGTTAGAGCGGCTGCTGGATGCAACAAAGAAGCCCCGGCTGCGCAGATACTCGGTGAAGTCGGAATTGTCGAAACGGTACACCCGTTCGAGCACATCCTGCCGACCATAGCCATCCAGAATGATGTAGTAGATGCTTGGCGGGGTACCGGAAAGCGTCCCTGATTCCCGGCGCAGACTAGGCCCATGGCTCACGGAACTATGCCGGGACCGCAAAATCGCCGGGAAGGCAATGCCAAGGTTCGCGGCCACAAGAACGAGCGCAACGAAGTTCAGAAAGGTCGTGACCCCGGCAAGGTCAGAACGTGCACGAGCAATAGACACAGCGCCGAGCACGAACAAGGTAACCCAGACCGGCACGAGGTACAAATCCGGATTGGACTTCAACCCGAACCCGGTGGCCACATGACCATAGAGAAAGAAAAGAACCAGAAAGAACGACGCCGCAGCAGCAGCCTTGCGGCCAGAACCAATGGCCAAGAACATGACTAACCAGGCGATGCACGCAAGCAAGAATCCAGCGGCAAAAGGCAGAACAAGCTCAGAAGGGCTCAGCGACAGCTTGCCGGCATTATGGGCAAACAAAAACAAAATCGGTGCCACGGCAAACAGCCAGGGGTGAAACGGAAAGCGACGCATCTTGCCCTA
>JBDRUN010000011.1 GCA_039801365.1 candidate division WOR-3 bacterium | reverse complement strand
TGTTCGGATGGGCGATTGACCGGGTTGGTCCGGTTCTGCTTGAGCGAGTCAGTCGGGCCAAATCCGGCTAGCCAGGCTCTGCCACAACGTTCATGCGGGGGCTGTCCAGGTTTCTTGACACCAACGTGCACAGAGTTAGAATCGGCTGGCGCCGGCGTGGCTCAGTTGGCAGAGCAGCGGTTTCGTAAACCGCAGGTCGTCGGTTCGATTCCGACCGCCGGCTCTATGCCAAGAACGGATGCGGGACAGACCGGGAAATCACGAAACCGCTGGATGAAATCGAACAAGAAGACCCCGCACCAGCCTTCTGCCATTGGTAGTGAGTGTCGGATGTGTTGCCGGCATCGCACTGCCCCTGTTTGCACCACTGGTCTATTTGGTCGCTACTGGCCGGGAGCAGTGTCCTGATGCTTGGCCGCGATGTCCGCCGCGAATGGGAACAACAGGCGGCATTCGAGGAGGCCGAGAGACTCCGGGCCGAGAAGCGGGCGGCAGCGGTATTCGACAGCTTCATTGATTCAAGTCCAGTCGGGATTGAGCTCTATGACGTCGGTGGCCAGCTGTTGCGCAGCAACAAGGCGGCGGAGCGGCTGCTGGGCAAGGTACCACCTCCTGGTATCTCCCTTTTCGAGGAACGTGGTCTGAAGCGGGCCGGACTCCTGGAGCCCCAGCTCAAGCGCGTGCTTGCCGGTGCTAGAGTGGAAACGCCGCCGACCTGGTACGACCCCACTGAAATCGGAATTCCCGGTATGCCGGGCAGGAAAGTGTGCTTCCGCGCCACGGTGTTTCCGTTGTTCGACGCCGAGAACACGGTGACGAGAATTGTCGTAACCTACGAGGACTTGACTGAACTTGTGAAACTTGAGGAAAGCCTGAAGGAGGCGACCCGAGTACGGGATGCAAGCGAACTGTCCCCGGTTCATGTTGGTTCCCAGCCCACCGAAGCAGCAGCCGATGTCCGCGAGGTGGAGTTCCGCCGACGTAAGGCTGAGCAGGCGCTGCGTGAGGCCGAGGAAAGGCACCGGGCATTCCTCGCCGGACAGCAGAGCTATGTCGCGTTTGAGCTGACTGAAGATGGCCGGGTGACAGAAATCAGTCCCTCGGTCGAGAGAATCTGGGGAGTGTCGGCCGATACAATTCAGGCTGACCCTTCTACCTTCCTTGCTCAAGTTCATCCTGATGACCAGGAACTCGTCCGTGACACCGAGGCCGGTATCCGCCGGTCCGGGACCTATCCTGAGCAGTACCGGTTCCGCGTGCAGAACAAGAAGACCGGCGCAGTCCACTGGGTTGAGGTGCAGGGCTCGGTCTCAAGGATTGCAGGCAAAAGGTGTTTCCACGCCATCGCCATTGACATCACGCACCTTGTCGCGGTCGAGGAGGCACTTCGACAGAAAACAGCAGCACTGGAGCGGCTTCTCGCTGGAATCCATGACGGTCTAGTCCAGCTTGACTCGGAATTGAAGGTTGTGCGCTGGTCTCCGGCCACGGAAAAGGAGACCGGTATGCCAGCCGGGGATACGGTCGGCCGCTTGATTTCCGAGGTCTACCCAGGTTTTGAGCAAGCCGGTTTCATCGCCGTGCTCAAGGAATCTTTGGCCCATAACGTCTCGCTCAGGCACGAGGCTTTTTGCAGCGATGCCCGGGAGCAGTACGCGGGCTGGTATGAGATTACCACTTATCCGTGGGACGCCGGGCTCTTGGTGCGTGTTCGGAATACGACCCGGTTTAGGAAGACTGAACAGGAACTTGCCGCCCGACAGGCCGACCTTAGGGCGCTGACGAGCAGTCAGGTAGATGGCATAGTCGTTCTTGACCAGAACATGGTTGTGACCGCCTGGAACAATGCAGCCGAGAAGGAAACGCGCATCACCGCTCAAGAGGCGCTTGGCCGGCCGATTGTCGAAGTCTATCCCGCATTTGCCAGTGCAGGATTTCTGGCCGCGGTCACTAAGGCAATGGCTAATAAAACAGCGGTTCGGCATGAAGCATTCTATTCAGATGGGCGAGAGCGGCAGGTAGGCTGGTTTTCTGTTACTGCCTATCCTCTTGGCCAAGGCGCGTTGCTGCGGATTCGTAACACCACTCAGTTCAAGAAGACCGAGCAAGCCTGGCTTTTGGCTGACGCCCGGCTCAAGGCCCTGCTCGACATGCCCGGGCTTGCCATCGCGACCAAGGACCATGAACTGCGTTACACGATGGCGAACCCTGAAGCCCTGCGGATGCTCGGGCTTGGTGCCGAATGGGCGATTCTTGGCAAGACCGATCAGGAGATTCTCAAACCTCCGGTTGCTGACCTTTTGACATCACATGACCGCCGGGCAATGCAGGAAGGCAAGGCAGTTGAACTGGAACTGGTTCTACCGCATGCCCTGAGTTCCAAAGCCGCGTGGTATCGAGTGGTCAAGGGTCCGCTTGCGGCGCTACCCGCTTCTTTCGATAGCGGCACAAGCGGACATGCCGGTACACTGACAGTGGCAATGGACATTACTAAGCGGGTCCACGCTCATCAGGAGCTCAGCCGACGCAAAGAATTCCTTGAGAAAATGATCAGGGAACAGGCCAAGGTTCTGGAGAAGACCCAGAAGGAACTTGAGCGCTGGGCCAAGACGTAGTCCGGAGCGGAATCCGACTGCGGTCTTGCCCGGTTGAGGGAACTAGAACCGAACCGTGACTAGGTCCGGCACGCCGAACCGCTGGTTCACGGCATAGTGTGCAACACCGCAGATGATTCCGGCACAGTTGAACTCCAGGCGCGGTTCGAGCCGACTCTGACTACTCTGTCCGGCTTGCAGGCTTTTCGCCAAGGCCAAGCCGCCGGCAAGACCTCCAATCGCACCAATCGAGCCCGCGACTGAGACTACTTTCGACTGATTCGTCAACACGCCCAGTCCGGCACCAAACAGGGCGCCGCCGAGGGTCATGCCGGTCACAATTAGCCCGTTGCCGTTACTGAGCTGGTGAAGTCGAATCGAACTCTGGGCCCACAATGTTCCGCCGATGCTGCCCCCGATGCCGAGCAGAAAAGCTGGGGGGCTGAAGTCTTCGGCAAGAGTGGCGTACAGCGCTAGCGGAACTGCGGCGCCGACAATGGTACCAGTACGCAGTGCCGTGACTTGGCCTTCGGTACAGTCCCACTTCGGCGCGATTATATTACCGGCCACGCTGCCTCCAGCAAGACCGGCAAGACTCCAGGCCGAAAGCGATATGTTGTACCGCTTCGGGTCATCGGTCCAGTCGCGAATTGCCGCGCCGAGCAGCGCACCATCCAGAAGACCGAGGTCGGTATAGGCAGTCACGAGCGTGGCCTGGCCCAGGCTTAGCTTGTCCGCAAGCCGGTACCCGGCGACCTGACCGCCAATGCTTGCGACCATCATTATCGCCGAGTAAGCACGGTATTCGCTGATGTGGAACATGTGGCCTACCAGATACCCGGCAAGCACGCCCCGATAGCCGTTTGCCACACAGAGATGCGCCTGGGCCTGGGTCATCTTCATGTTGCGCATCGCAAGTAGCGGAGCGAAGAAAGCCGCTGAAGAAACGACCAAAGACAGTGCTGCCTGATACTGGAGGTCGGCCTTCGGAATCAGCAGCGCGGTCGTGGCCGGACCGTACCATCCAAGTGCCAGTGGTATCTGCTGCAGAAGAAAACTGCCTCGGCCCTCCTGGTTCAGCCGCTTCGGCTGCTGCCGCAGATGGGCGTCGACCTGCTGTCGGATCAGCACAAGCTCTTCCTGCGATATGCGGCGACGCACCCTTGTTCGGTCCGGCCGGTAAACTTCCAGCACGACGCCATCCTCAGTCTGCCACAGTTCCAGATAGTTGAAGCCAGCAAGTTCAGGGAAAATGCCGGTCTGGGCCCACGCGTCCGGGCTGAGCCGATACAGCAGGCCACCGGAGTCAAAACTCTTCGGTACCTCAACCGCCTGTCCAAGAGCAAATGCGGTTACAAGGCAAAGTCCGGCGAGCACAGACTTGATGATGACCAATCTACGTTGTGCACCCTGAATGTCAAGCCTGGTACCTTTTCACAGGCACTTTGCTCAGGGTTGAATTCTTGGGCGGATTGCGGGGTGGAGCAGTCTGGAAGCTCGTGAGGCTCATAACCTCAAGGTCGCTGGTTCGAATCCAGCCCCCGCTATTCTCATCAACCGATACACAACCTGTCGGAGAACTCCGCAGTCCGGTGTCTCGGTGCCCGTCCCTCCGGTAGCTGGTGCCGACTCAATCAGTACCGGCTATTGCCGACTAAGCGCGGTCTACGTCTACAAACTGTCTACAGTGATGGCGAAGCCCTGAGTGATAATGTCCGGGTTCTGGTCCGGGCACGAATCACGGGCCTCAACCGTGAAACTGAAGTCTCCGGCCCGGGTAGGCTGTCCGTAGAGCACGCCGTCGTGGTGTGAAACTCGCAGTCCGATGCCGGGTGGCAGTTGTCCACACATCACCTTCATCGTGACCGTTCCGTGCGCTCCCGCGGTTCTTATCGTGTCCGCATACGCCTGACCGAGACTACCATTGGCAAGTTCGAAAGTGACAAACTCGAACGGCTGAACCCGGGTGCAGCCTGGAATACCCGCCAGAGCCGCGAGTAATGCGGCTTCAGTCAGGCGAACCAGAATTGCCTTCATGCTCTTCGCCGTTTCCGGTCTGCAAGCTGCTGCTCAACCCATTCAATCCATTGTCCGATGTTCTGGCCGGTCTTGGCCGAGACCTGGATAACCGGCATGCCAGGCTTGATTCTGTGTATTGCCTGGATGAGTTGTTCGGCATCGAAGTCAACGTATGGCAACAAGTCGGTCTTGTTTACGATCACGATGTCCGACTTCGAAAACATCAATGGATACTTGACCGGTTTATCACTGCCTTCCGGTGTCGATATTACAGTCACATTGTAATGGGCCGGCAGGTTGAACTCAGCCGGACACACAAGGTTCCCAACGTTCTCAATCAGCAAGAGGTCAACCAGCGAGAAGTCAATCTCTGGAAACACAGAAGACATCATCATTGCGTCCAGGTGGCACGCACCTTGAGTATTTATCTGGGTCACGGGTACGCCCCTGACCCCGACCCGCTCGGCATCAATACTACCTTGGATGTCACCCTCGATGACGTAGATGCGGTGCTTTGAGCCCAGCGCCTCGACTGTTCGCTCGACGATACTCGTCTTGCCGGCGCCTGGTCCGGACATAATGTTCAGTCCGAGAACGCCGTATCGGTCAAGGACTGCCAGTTGCGATGCGGCAAGTGCGTCATTACTCGCCAGCACCCGACGCATCACGTTGACTTGCACCGGCTGATCGGTGGTTTCGGGTCTCACGGCGGCGTCTAGCTCCGGCTTTGACTCCTGAACCACTGCAACACTCTTGGCCGAAGCTGGATCATCTCGCTGCGCTCCTTGCCTACTGAAACCAGCGCAATCGGACAGCCGACCAGCTCCTCGACCTTACGCAAGTAGCGTCTTGCCGCCAACGGTAGGTCCGAAAACTTCCGGCACTGGCTAGTCGGCTGTCGCCAGCCTGGCATCGTGATATACCTCGGTTCAAGCCGGTCAGCGTGCATTGAGTCGAATTCGCTAATGGTTCTGCCCAGAAGCGAGTACTCAGTGCATATCTGAAGCTGCTTGAGTGAGTCGAGCACATCGAGCTTGGTGATGACCAGCGCGCTAAGCCGATTATGCCGGACAGAAGTCCGCACGACCGGAACGTCGAACCATCCGCATCGACGCGGCCGACCGGTCGTTGCGCCATATTCTCCTCCCAGTCTTCGGAGTTCCTCGGCCTCGTCGGCACCGAGTTCGGTGGGGAAAGGTCCTTCACCGACCCTAGTGGTATATGCCTTGGCTACACCAATGGTTTCCTCCAGCCACAGGGGACTTATACCAAGACCTGGGGCCACACCCCAGGCACCGGTTGAGGAAGTTGTCACATACGGGTAGGTACCCAGATCGAGGTCGAGGTGAACACCCTGTGCACCCTCAAACAGTACCCTGCCTCCGCGGCTGAGTTCCTGTTCAACCACGGTGCTGCCATCATCAATCATCTTGGCAAGTATTCTGGTTGCCTTCCAATAGTCTTCCAAAAGTGATTTGGGAGACAAGGGGTCAGCCTTGAAGTGCTCCATTAGTACGAAGTTAGCCGCAGCGAGATTGCGCTTCACCTTGTCCCGGAACACTTCCTCAGAGATGACGTCTTGGACCCTGATGCCGACTCGGCCATACTTGTCTTGGTAGGCCGGGCCAATGCCGCGGCCAGTTGTGCCGATGCGCTGCCGGCCAGAGTGTTCGTCGCGCAGCCGGTCGAGCAGTCGGTGATAAGGCAGTATCAGGTGTGCCCGGAAGTCAACGGCAAGACGTCTTCCGACCGTAAGTTTGAACTTACGGAGTTCAGCGATTTCCTCCAGCAGAACATAGGGGTCAATGACGCAGCCACAGCCGATGACGCATCTGACGCCTCTAGTCAGAATTCCTGATGGTATCTGGTGTAGAACCGCTTTCCTCCCGTTGATCCAGACTGTGTGCCCGGCATTGGGTCCGCCCTGAAATCGGGCAACCATGCTTGCGGTTCGGGCAAGGAAGTCCACTACCTTGCCCTTGCCCTCGTCACCCCACTGCGCACCGACAACGACGAGGTTAGGCATGGATAAGACGACGAGCGGCGGACAACGAACGACGAACCAGTTTGGGCATGAAACACCCGGAATGTGGGTCAACCGCGGAAGTTGTGACGAGAAAGCCGAAGCGTAAGCAGAGAGCAGGGAGAAAATTGCTGCCTGTTTCCGGCTCGGATTTTAGCGTTCGCACTTCGACTTTGTTTAGAATTGGTAGGAAAGCGAGAACTTGTAGTTCTGAGTGTTGAAGTCGTAGATCATCTGGTCAACACTAAGGTCAAACTTGAACCGGGCGAACTCGATGCCGCCCCCGAAGCAGAGACCCACTGACTTGAACTTGCCGAGTCCCTTGCGGGTCAGGGCATCCCACAAGCTGATGTGTTCGGTCAAACCACCGTCGCGCTCGATCTTGATGCCGCCCCGTGCTCCGTCAAGGTCCTCAAAGTACGCTGCCCGTGCAGCCAGAGCCAGTTGCTCGGCCCGGAATGTTCCCTCCAGGGCCAGTGACTTCCAAGTGTCGCGCCACTCGGTGGCAAGTTCTTGGGCGAAGCTTTTTGTGCCGTTCGGGTCGTAGAACATGCCGACGAGCGTTTTGTTTATCTCAGGTACAACGCCGACCCGGAAGTGTTGGCTGTTCACCGGGTAGTACGCAAGCCCGAGCCTCAGCATCCTTGGCAGCGGGTCTCCTTCGCCGGTCTCGGTATAAGAAATGTCCGGGCCGAAGTTGGCCAATGACAGACCGAAGTTCAGGAAGCGCCAAGGCTTGTACAGCGCGCCGGCGTCAAGAGCCCAGGTTAGACCGGTTCCACCCCTTTCGATTCCAAGTTCCGGCATGACTTTCCACACCCAGTCAGGCACAAGAAACGAATAGATGAACTTTGCGCCCACACCGACCCCGAGATTTGGCAGTACCGGGTACCCGTATGCTACGCCAGGAGAAACGTCGAAGGTAGTGTAACGGCCAAGGTACTCGCCGCGTTCGTTGATGACCTCGGTTTCACCGGTCGTCAGATAGATAACGTTGAATCCTCCAGTACCTTTTCCCTGAAACTGATGTGCGACTGCGCCGTACTCGTAGTACATTCCCTGATACAGACCCGGCAGCCAGTTCGAATGCATCAAAGTGGCGTGGGTTCGTTCTAGGAAAGCGAGTCCGCCGGGATTGTAGTATATCGCGCTGGCGTCGTCAGCAATTGAAGTGAAAGCGCCAGCCATTGCAGTGGGCCGGGCCGCGGGCCATATCATCAAGAACACCGCGCCCGGATTCTGGCCTGCGCCCAGCGCAATTGTAGCCGCAACTAGCGCAAGCCAGGAGGCTCTTCTTACCATAGACTAGGTCTCCTTATGTTCGAAAATAGATTATAAGAGGCCGCGGGTCGAAGTCAAAGTAAGACAGGGGTCCGCAGTTAGTTCGTTCCATCGGGTTTCTTCTCGCCTAGCGTAGGACCAGAAATCGCTCCCGGACTGAAACCGCATCAGCGCCAGTCGGCCCGGCCGTTCGTGCGCTGAGCGATACAAGGTACACGCCGTTGGGAAGCATCTGACCGTCACGGTCCTTGCCATCCCAGATTACCTGGTTATAGCCGAACACACCGGTAATGTCGCCGAGGTCGCGCAGCATCCTGCCTTGGAGCGTGAATATTCTTACTCGTACTGACGCGGCCCGGTTGAGCCGAAAAGTGAAGTACGCTTCCCGTCTGACCGGGTTGGGATACACAAGCGTGGAATCCAGCACGAGGCGCTGGTCGGTCAGTACTGGCTTTACCACCATGCTTGTGATGCTGCGATTGAGAACGTTGTCGGCCGCGATTACCCATAGGGTGTCGAAAGGGCCGTCCAGTTTCACTGCCAGACGGAACCGGGCGGTCGTACTCGAACTATCATCAAATACTAGGACGTCGGTCAGGTCAGTTTCGTTCTCCCGGGAGTTTACGAAGAATAGCGGTTCGTAACCGGGAATTCGGCAGGTCATGACTCCGGAGCTGTCAGAAACCACGCCTTCGAGAACAAATCTGGCCGGCACCTGGCAGTTGTCTTCAAGTACTTTGTCTTGAAAGAACAGAGTTGCCTTGGGCCCGGTCCGGTCGGTGCTTGGCACCGGCTCTGTACCAAAGGCGAGCGTGTCCGCGAGCAACGAGACGTCGGCTGAGTCACAGCCGAGCGAGACGCTAACCCGGCACGTCTTTGGTACCGGCGTGTAGAACCCGTCGCCGACGAAAACAGTATCGAGCGGCACACCAAGTGGAAACTGTACTGTAAACCCCAGTTGGCCGGTGCGTGTTTGGCCGTTGCCCCGGCTGAGCTCCAGCCCGGGCAGATAGTATCCGGTCTCGCCCCGTTCTGACCGATAGATTCTGTACCGTCGTGGGCCGAATGCAGTCCACGAGAAAACTGCTTCTGGTAGCTCAACTATCGTCCTTGCCCTGATATGTATCCCGGGCTGCAGTGTGTCGGGCCAGACGGTTAGGTTCTGAGTTGACCGCCGAGGTCGGCGGATTCTTGTTGCCGGATCGCCGAACAGGTGATAGATTCGGTTCACCGGCCACGCCGCGTAGAACGCAGTACCAATGACCGGTTCAGGCGCGGAGTCTCGGAAAAGCGGCACGAACATGTGCCGACAGAAAACTTCGTTCACGCCCGAGGCGGTTGCCTTGGTCGCAGCGACGGTTGCAATCGCGCCACCGTCTGGCCGGCGCACAAGTTCCTCGGCAATACATTCATAGCGCGTGTCCTCGAACCGGCCGACGCTGCAACTGCCGAAGAAGCAGAATGGTAATCTTGGGCCGTTCTCGACCTTATCCACCTCCGAGACGTTGAACACGCTCTCGTGACACAGGTCAAACGCATCACCGTGGCCGAAGAATACTAGCGCCAAGCAGCCACGTACAAGTTGACGCAGAAGTTCGAGCTTGGCTTGGGCCTTGCTCTTGATGCCCGTAAACGGGTACTCGGTCAGGTACACCTTGACCGGCTCCATAAGCGAGCCGGGTAGAACCGAAATTCCTTCAGCCTGCCGGATGTGGCCGAATGAAATCGGGTCCGGACTTCCGCGGCCCTGCCATTCGTCATCGGCCAGGAGCAGAAACCGCTTGTTCCACATTCCAGCTGGCTCCTTCTCGTAGGCAACAAGTTTGTCCACGAACTTGGCCAGTTCCTGTCCAGTCCGACAGGTGACCCGGCCAAGGATCATGTCCGGGCTGCTGCCGTTGCCATCGAAGTCGGCATACCATGCATCGTAGGCCTGGGTGAGGAGCCCCTGGATTCCGCTTGGGTCTAATCCGAACCCGAATTCGTACGCCGGTACGCCTGGATTCTGCTGCCTTTTCAGGTTGTTCAGATAGTCATAGGTTGCGTCCCCGCACAGGAGTCCATAGGCCGGCCGCTTATCAGCAAGGAACCACTTGATAGCACCTGGTTCTTCCATGCCGAATCCGTATTCGTCGTAGATGTCTTCAAGGACCGCGACCCGCGTGCGGCAGCCAGGGAACCCGGCAACATTGTCGGAGCGGTACCGGGCGAGTCGCGTTGCTGCGGGCAGATACTCAGCCGGTGTGATGACCCAATAGTCGGCTTGTACCGCACCGGACCTAATTTTGCCCGGCTGGCGGAGCGACATGCTTGCCGGTGCCAGAAGCTGGTCCTCGGTCGCGATACAGAACTCAGTCGGCCGCCACACCCGGTAGCAGAAACGCACCTTGTTGTCTGTCTGTTCGAAGCCGTCGTTCATCCTTGGAGCATACCGGTCAGTCACGTCAATAATAAGCGGTCGGGCCGGGACGTCAGAGACTTCGAAACGGAACGTACCTGTATCCGGCACAATGAAATGTAGCTGCCCGCGGTAGAGCGAAAGCCGGCGGCGGTATTCCACTTCCAGATAGTCCAAGTGTACCTTCTTGGCACCGTCACCGGTTAGTACCAGCGTAAGTTTGTTGCTTGAGAAGTTGGCTGGCAGCCCGGATTGGACCGAGAAGTCCTTCGGCTCAGACGGCCCGGCAACGTCGAAACGGAACGTATCAAGGAGCCGATGGTTGAGGTAGAGGGCAAGGCAATTGGCCATGCTTTCGGAATACAGCCGGCCTGAGATGCGCTCAATCACAACCGGATTGGGAAGTTGGAGCTCGATGTCAAGTCTTGTCTCCTGGCGGTAGGAGTCTTTGGTTAGGGTGCGCCATATCCACAGCAGTCCTGACCGGGCCGGACAGTCAGTATCCTGTTCCCGGCGAACTTTTTCCAGGCCGTCGCGAAGAATCCGGGTTTCACTGGTATCCGGTCCAAATCCTTGCATGATTCTTTTTCCAGGTCGGCCGCCCCAGGAAAGCCAGTACGCGTTGTACCGGGTATAGTAGTTCGTGACAAAGTTCGAGCCGGCGCTTGTCCAGTGCCGCGCGGCCAGGCCGTAGAAGATGATTTTGTCTTGGCGGTCGAACCGACCGTCTTCATCGCCGGTCACTAGCATCGGAACCTCACACATTGTGTCTGGAAACGGTTTTTCCGGGTCATGTTCGCCCACAGAGAACAGGGCCAGAGTGTTCGGGTCAATCGTGGCGATGTTTGCTCCAGCGGCTTCGAGAGCACTGCCCAGGATGCGGTAAAGCCCGGTACTGTCAACTTTTATCTTCACCCAGTATGGTGCCCGGTCAAAGAAACAGCGCCGGTCAGTTTCATGTCCGACTTTCCAATTCAGCGCCTGTTTGCCGTTCAGGAGCATCTGGCCTATGACCGGGTCTAGTGGGTCGGTCTTGGGATGCTGGGTTTGCGATTCCCGGTTTCTGATTGCGGAATCGAACGTCAGTTCTACCTCGATCAACTCATGAATGGCAAGCGTCTTTGTGTCAGGGCGATACACCGCCGGCATGATCCGGACTTCGACAAACCTGATATCCCGCAACTGTTGAACCGGCCTGAGCTCAACCACCGGTACCTGCATCTGGTCACTTGGATTCTGACCGCTATTCCAACTCACTGCTTCCCGCCCTCCATTTCCGATGCCGACTGGTACCGCTGTTGGCACAATTATTCCTCTGTACTCGTGCACCGGTCCGGTTCTGAAACTGAGCTTTGCACCGCCGGTCTGCGGAATGCCGACGCGCACCACCTTGACGGGCAGGTCAATTTCACCCGGCCCGGCCAGGTTGTCCGCATCTGGAAAGGTGACCTTTACCTGCCGGACTCCAGGTACCCCCGAATCCGAGACTTGGAATCCAAAATCAAGAACCGGTTCGCCCGGCTCGTACCTGAAGGCGACACCCCTGGAATCCGACTTTGTTACGACGACACTGGCCGAAACGGGCAGTGACAGTAAGAACAGCAGCGCAAGCCGGCTTGCCATCCAGCTTAGTCTAGAACCCACAGTCTGAGTAGTCAATCGGAGAATCTTCGGGTTCAAGAGTCGTCCGGGCTTCCGGTTCGAGCTTAAGTTCCCGCGGATTGCCGATTGACAGCGTCCAAGCTCCACCTAGAATAATGACGTGACCTCAGTTCCCAAGGAGGAAAGTAATGTCCGGACATTCTAAATGGGCAACCATTAAGCATAAGAAGAGCAAGGCCGACGCAGCCCGGGGCAAGGCCTTTTCTAAGCTGATTCGGGAAATAACGACCGCGGCCAAGATGGGCGGTGGCGATCCGGATGGCAATCCGAGGTTGCGGACTGCGATTGAAGCGGCACGAGCAATCAACATGCCGGCAGACAACATCGAGCGGGCGATCAAGAAAGGGACGGGTGAATTGCCGGGGGTTGCCTACGAAGAAGTAATCTACGAGGGATATGGTCCGGCAGGTGTGGCTTTGTTGGTACGAGTGCTGACCGATAATAAGAACCGTACCACAGCTGAAGTAAGGCATGTGTTTGAGAAGTACGGCGGTTCGATGGGCGCGGCCGGGTGCGTGGCCTGGCAGTTCAAACCCCAGGGTCTGATTGTCATTCCGAAGGACAAGGCGGATGAGGATACGGTTCTCGCACTGGCACTCGAGGCCGGGGCCGACGATGTCCAAACCGATGACAGCGGTTATTCGGTGATTACTTCGCTTTCCAACTTTGAGGCGGTCAAGGCGAAGCTCAAGGAAGCCGGTATCGAGTGGCTGAGTGCCGAGGCCACGCAAATGGCTTCTAACACGGTGCCGGTGAGCGAGAAAGATGCACCCCGCGTGTTGAAGCTTGTCGAGATGCTCGAGGACCTTGAGGAGGTGCAACAGGTGTATGCCAATTTCGATATTCCGGATGAGGTTCTCGAACGCGTGTCAGCCTCCCAGTAAGATCAAAAGGGTGTGAACCCGAGATGAGCGCCGACCACGGTAGACAAAGTGGAAAGAGCTAACCAACTGGGATTTAGTAAGTTGCGAGCCGAATTTCGAACTTTGTCACTTGGGACTTGCTGCCTTGGCCTTGTTTCCAGGTTCGTTCGTGCCGTCCTAATGTGACTGGCAGTCCGACACGTTCGGCCGCAGCAAGAATCATTGGGATTGACCCCGGACTTTCGGCCACCGGCTACGGCGTGCTAGAAGACAGTTGCGTGCTTGATTTCGGCGTCATTGCAACCGACCGCCACCAAAGCGTAGCCGAACGGCTAGCCGGGCTTGCGGCGCGGCTTGACCGGGTGTTACGGCGCAACCAGCCGGAACACTGCGCAATTGAAAGCCTGTTTTTCAAGGGCGGCGGAGCAAGGAGCGTGTTGCTCTCGGCCGAGGCAAGGGGCGTGATTCTTGCGGTGCTTGGTCGCCGGAAGATTCCGGTCCGGGAGGTTACGCCGGCTACGGTCAAACTTGCGGTTACTGGTTCAGGCCGGGCCTCAAAGCAACAGTTGAACTATATGATCAAACATCTGCTCCGTCTTGATAATCGGGTTCCTGAGCATGCCGCGGATGCCCTGGCGGCGGCGTACTGCCTTTCGGCAAGACTGCCGACAGGACAAACTAGACGATGATTGCGCGGCTGCGCGGTACGCTCGCAGAGAAGGAGCCGACGCGGGTCGTGCTCGACTGCCAGGGTATCGGCTTCGAGCTCGGTGTGCCGCTTTCGACTTCGCGCCAACTGGGGAAGATTGGCGACGCCGCCGAACTGCTTGTTGTTACCCGATTCACCCGCGAGGGGGCTGACCTTTATGGATTTTGCGACAAAGCAGAGCGCGACGTGTTCGTGCTTATCACCTCGGTGCGGGGTGTCGGGCCGAAGGCGGGTCTGAATCTGCTCTCGCGGTTCAGACCGGACGAAATCAGGAGCGTGATTGCCCGCGGCGAGATTGACGTCATCCGAACTGTGCCCGGTATCGGGCCGAAAAAGGCGCAACGGCTGATGGAAGAACTGAAAGAGCAGACGGCACCGACCGAAGCAGCCGAGCCGCTGTTCGCCGACGCGCACAAGGCTCTGGTCGGTTTGGGCTTGACTAACCGTGAGGCCCGCGCGCGGCTGGAACGGGTGAAACCCGGACCGGGCGCGACCCTAGAATACGTGCTCAAACAGGCGCTTGCTGAACAGCCATAAGCTGCATGGCCCCAAAAGAGCGACTCGTTACCGGCCGACGACTGGACGGCGAAGCGGCAGTGGAGGAACAGATAAGACCGCTGCGGCTTTCGGAGTTTATCGGCCAGAAGAAGCTAAAGGAAAACCTGCGGGTATTTATCGAGGCGGCGAAGATGCGGGAGGAACCTTTAGAACACGTTCTGTTCTTCGGGCCGCCTGGATTGGGCAAGACCACTCTCGCCTATATTATTGCGCAGGAGATGGGTACACGCATCAGGTGCAGCTCCGGCCCGATTCTTGAACGGCCAGTGGACTTGGCCGGAATTCTCACCGGCCTGGCCGCAGGCGACATATTCTTCATTGACGAGATTCATCGGACCAATAAGGCAGTGGAGGAGTTTCTATACCCGGCGCTGGAGGAATACGCAATTGATGTGATGCTCGACCGAGGCCCGGGTGCGCGGTCAGAAAGGTTGAGCCTTGTCCGGTTTACGTTGGTTGGCGCAACGACCCGGTCCGGTCTTCTTACCGCACCATTGCGTTCGCGGTTCGGCATGTCTTTCCGGCTGGACTACTATCCGGCTGAGGACCTGGTGGAAATCGTTGAACGTTCAGCCCGGATTCTTGGCATCCCGGTTGATGATGATGGTGCAATGGAAATTGGCCGGCGCGCCCGGGGCACCCCGCGAATCGCCAATCGGCTCTTGCGTCGGGTGCGGGACTTTGCTCAGGTGCACGGCAAAGAACGAGTGGACAAAGAGATTGCCGAATTCGCCCTTGCTCAATTGGATGTGGACACCCGCGGACTGGACGAGATGGATAAGAAGATTCTGCTGACGGTGATTGACAAATTCAACGGTGGCCCGGTCGGTATATCGTCGCTTGCGGTTGCAGTGGGCGAGGACACCGGCACAATCGAAGAAGTATACGAACCTTTCCTGGTGCAGGAAGGGTTCCTGCAGAGGACTCCGCGCGGCCGGATGGCGACCAAGCTTGCATACCAACACTTCAGACGCCGGCCCGCGGCTTCGTTCCAGTCAGAACTTGAACTTGAATAGGATGCCGGGAAACCACGGCACAGGAGGTAACGTGCGTACTATCGGTCTTCTCTTGATTCCGGTGCTGGCTGCGGCCGGCCTGGTCAGCGTGGACATTGAGTTCAGGCCTGAGCAGTTCGTGTTCGACAAGGCCAACGGGTTCGACGTAGTCGCCTTGCCCGGCGAATACTGGACTTCGGTGCCGGGCGAGCCGCTCTTACCCATTGCCACATATAACGTAGCGATACCGCCAGATGCAGAAGTGGTATCGGTCGAGGTCAAGGATGCGGTCTGGGAGCCGGTGCCGGGTGAGTTCTACATTCACCCGTGCCAGCGGCCGCAAGTATTGTCACAGCCAAAGCAGGAGTTTGTTGGGCCCGACGATAAGGCCTATCGGGCAGGTCGGCCTTATCCGGCCGCAGCGGCTGGCTTCACCCGTACTGGGTGCCTTTCCGGATACCGTATCGCAGGTGTGCAGGTAGCGCCGTTGCGGTATTTCCCGGTTGAGAAGCGGCTGGAGCTGGCGACGCGCATGCGGGTCGAAGTCCGTTACGAGACCGGGGGGCACGAGGTTTTGGCATTGGATGAGTCCCAAGTCAGACTGATGGGAGAGTACGCGCGAACGCTGGTCGTAAATCCGAATGACATTGCCCGCTGGCAACCGGCTACGAAAACTACCGACGACTGGCTGTGCGACATGGCGGTGATTACCACCGGCGGCCTGGCCAGTGCATTCCAGCCTTTTGCCGACTGGAAGACCAAGCGAGGCATCAAGACCGTCATTATCAGAACGGACTCCGTCTACTCGACTTATCCGGGCCGGGACAATCAGGAGAAGATCCGCAACTGCGTGATTGATTACTGGAAGAACCACGGATTGAAGTGGCTGCTTGTGGGTGGCGATGCGGAAGTAGTTCCAGTCCGGCTGGCGCGAATTGTGTGCGAGGGCAATACCGGCGACATCGCGACTGACTTTTACTACGCAGACTTGCAGGGGTCGTGGGACTCAAACCGTAACAATCTGTTTGGTGAGATGACGGATTCGATGGACCTGTTCCACGACATATTCGTCGGCCGCACGCCGGTGGACAATGCTTCGGACGTGGCGGTGTTTTTTGCCAAGGACACGATGTTCGAGCGGTACCAGGATACGACCTGCCTTAGGAAGCTGCTTCTGGGCTCGACGATGCTGTTCTCACCGTTCCACGGCCGCGTCATCAATCGAATGATTGCCGAATTGTTCCCGACCAGTTGGCAGTTTGCGCATCTTGAAGATCCAGCGTCAGGCGTGTACCGTAACGCGATGAACCAGGGGTATCAACTGGCACACGTGGCCGCACACGGCAGCCCGACAACGTTCTCGGTGATGAGTTCATCCGAGGTACCGAGTTTGACCAACGGCTTCACCAAGCTCAATTTCGTAAACTCGATTGCGTGCGAGTCCGGGTGGTTTGATGGCCAGGAGTGCCTGGCTGAGGCACTGGTCAAGGCCGCAAACGGTGGGTGCGTCGCATGCTGTCTGAACTCGCGCTACGGGTTCGGGTATCCGCCGGCCTTCGGGCCTTCGGAGATGCTTGATTTGCAGTTCTACCGGCACCTGACCAATGCTGACGCCTCTCAGTTCGGGACCCTGAACGCATTGTCAAAAGACCATTTCCAGACTCTGACAATGGGGCAGGAGGTGTGGCGCTGGTGTGTGTATGAACTGAATCTTTTCGGTGACCCGACACTGGCGATATTCACTCAGGTACCGCGCAATCTCGCTGTCACCTGTGCTGATTCAGCTCTTGTCGGCCCGCAGGTGTTCCGAGTAGGCGTGAGAAATGGGCTTGCGCCGGTGAAAGGAGCGCTGGTCTGCCTGCGCAAGGGTGCCGAGACATATGCGCGAGGAGCCACCAACTCGCAAGGCTGGGTGGACCTGTTTGTCGCTCCGGCTACGACTGGCGCGATGGCACTATCGGTGAGTGCGCAGAACTATTTTCCATACGAGATGCTCATTCCAGTGCGCGGAACATCCAACAGGCCCGCGCTTGTGTTCGCCGGTTGCAGAATCGCTGATGGCAACGGCCGGCTGGACCCGGGTGAGACCGTGGACCTGTTCGTCTCGGTTGCAAACCTTGGTGCAACTGCGGCGACCGCGGTCACAGCCACACTGCGTACGAGCAGTCCCTATCTTACCTTGACAGACTCGACGGCAACCTACGGCACGATTGCCGCCGGTGACACGGTTGAAGGCGATGCGTTCCGCGTGAGCGCTAGTTCGGCAACTCCGCTGGGAACACTTGCCGAGCTGCTCGCCGCGTGCTCGGCCAACGAGGGTTTCTGGGAGCCGTTCTTCGAACTGCGGGTCGGCGAGGCAACGGGTGCAAGGGGGCTGTGGCTGGACCATGACACTGGAAATGTAATCTTGTCAGTTACGTGCGTAGGTTCGGTTGGTACGCTCGGGCCGTACCGCGAAGGTTCAGGGATGAAATACCCACGCGATGCGGGATATGGTTCGCTGTACTTCACAAGTCTTGCCTGCGGTAACGGGCCGTCCTATGTCGTTGACCGATGGTATGGCAACCCGAGTACCACCTACAACACTGACTGGCAGATTGCCGAGACTCTGACCGCAGTAAGGCCGCCCTTTGCCGCCGACGAGGAATACCGGGCGAGCTTCACCGATGCGGCCCACACTACACCTAAGGGACTGAGGGTGAGTCAGTGGTCTGGCGCGCTGGCCAGTTCCGGTTATCGGGACTTTGTAATCATCGAGTACGTGCTCGACAACCAGGGGGCAAGCGCAATCAATGGCCTCTACTGCGGCATCTTCTCCGACTTTGACGTGAACAACACGACTTCGAACCGGGTCGTGTCCGACACGATTCGCCGGCTCACGTACATGATGCAGTCGTCAAGCGCCGACCCTTCGGTGGGCGTCAAGCTGCTGTCGCCAACAGTCGCAGCCAATCAGTCGGCAATTGACCATGCAGTGTATGTCCAGCCTTCCGGAATGATGACCGAAGCGGTCAAGGACAGCTTCCTGCGGGGTGCGATAAGAATGCCCAACTCGAACCGGAGTGCGAACTGGTCGTGCGTTGTGTCGGCCGGGCCGTTCAATCTTGGACCGGGGCAGCGACAAAAGGTTGCCTTCGCTTTCGTCGGCGGCACCTCGGAAGCAGAAATTCGGGTCCGGGCTGACTCGGCCCAGTCGTGGTATGACAAGAAGATGCCGCGTGGTGTGACGTATCTCAAACATACCGTGGACGATGCACCGCCGGGCGGAAACGGCGACGGCATTATCAATCCGGGCGAGACTGTGAACCTGCCGCTCTGGGTTCTGAACCGGACCGACGGTCCGGCGCGTGGTATCAGGGGCATTTTACGTAAAACATCGGCCGACACGCTGGTGATGGTTCTGGACTCGCTTCGGTACTTCGGTACGGTTCAGGCCGGAGATTCGGCGTGGACCGGCCCGAGCGGGTACCGGTTCCGGGTATCAGAGGCATGTACCAACCGGTACCAGTTGCCGGTCGTACTGGTTTGCCGGGACACGTTTGATTCGAACTATATCTCGCCCCTGCCGCTTGCGGTCGGTGCTGCCCAACTTGTGCCTGCAGGCGTGAGATGCTGGGACCCAAGGCCGGGTGGAAACAACAACCGCAAACTCGACCCTGGTGAAGAGGCAGATATTGCACTTGGTCTGCAGAACATCGGGCTGGGGAGTGCGGAGAACGTTTCGGCCAGACTCCGATCGTTGGACGCCCGGCTTGTGGTGCTTGATTCATTGGGGACTTACGGTCTGGTTCGGCCGGACTCGACGGTCTTCAACTCGGCGGATCGGTTCCACGTGTCAGCACAAGGATCGATTCCCCGTGAGAGTCAGATTCCCTGCTCGCTCTTTGTATTCGGCACGAATTACGCGGCTCGGCGGCTCGTCCATCTTGGAGTTGGCGAGCTGATCAGCACCGACCCGATTCCGGACGGGCCGAGGACTCCTTCGCGCTACTATGCTTACGACGACTGCGATACGTTGTACGTATCCAGGCCTGATTACCAGTGGGTTGAAATAAGCGCGGTTGGCACAAGGATAAACTTCAGTCATAACGACGCGGTAGTGGTCGTGAATCTGCCGACCGGGTTCGGGCCTTTGCGGTATTATGGCCAGAGGTACACCCAGATATCGGTTTCGGCCGACGGCTGGATAGTACCGGGCAACTATACCACGACGAACTACACGAATACTACACTGCCAAGTTCGTCGGCGCCGCCGGGTGCAATCTGCGGTAACTGGGATGACCTGTACCCGGGATACTCAAGCCAAGGATACGTCTATTACTATCACGATGCCGCCAACCACCGGTTCGTGGTCGAATTCGACTCGGTCAAATACTATGACAGCTCGGTCCGGGACAAGTTTGAGTTTGTCTTCTATGATACGACCAGGTCCGGGCCGACCGGCGACAATTCTTTCGACGTACAGTACATGACTGCGAACGAATACACCTCGAGTACGGTTGGGCTCCAGGACCAGACCAGGGCAATCGGTATCCAGTGCCTTTTTGACGGCAGCTATCACAAGGCCGCGTCTCAGATTGTGCCGGGCCGGGCGATACGCTACACCACGGACTCGGTGCAGACCGGGATTAGAGAGCAGGGAGTAGGGGGCAAGACGGACAGGCTGGAATTGAGTGCCGGACCGAATCCCATGCACAGGCAGAGTGTCATTAGCGTTGTGCTGCCGAAGCCTGGGCAGGTGCGACTTGCAGTCTGCGACATAGCTGGCCGGGTGGTCAAGACGCTTGCGGATACTAGACTGGACCGTGGTCAATACTCGTTTGTCTGGGACTGCAGGAACGACGCCGGGAAGCCGGTCGCTGCCGGGGTGTATCTTGTTCGCCTCGCGACCGACTCCGGTATTCTGACCCGCAAGACGTTGCTGGTGCGCTAGACAGGGGCCGAAGGGAACGGGCCGCTCGCGGCTTAGAGAACAGGTCTGAACGTTTGGGCATTCAACCAGTGTGAACGGCAACGTCCGCTTGTAGAACCCCGCGTCAGATGAAATTGGGACTTCACGGCTGACGCGAACGGTCAGGTGGGAAGTCGGGAAGCAGCGGGTCGAGCCGGTCGAAGACGAAGCGGGCAAGTTCGCGCAGACGGTTCGGGCCAGTCCCTTTGGCCGCGTAGTACTCAACGCATTCGTCAGTCCGGCGGCGGCGTTCTTCGGTGCCAGGCCCGGCGGCAAGGCCGATGGTGACAAGCGCGACAATCGTGCCGAGTATACGCTTGGCTTCATGCTCGGAAAGCCCTGATTCCTGCACGTACGCCCGCTGGATTTCGGCAATGGCCTTGTTCCTAGCCGATTCGAACCGCATCTGTTTCTGCCGGTGGTCCTCAAGACACAGTTGTGCATCGTTTTTCACTCGCCTGCCCCGGGTTCGGTGCGCAAGGTGTTCTGTTTCTTCGATCGGTGGGAGCCAGTCCAGAGCACCGGTCTGTTCCATTGATTGAAATAAAGTTGAGACTGCCTTGAGGATTTGCTGCCGGCTGGGCTCGGACAAGGCCTTGCTTGTCTCAGTGTGCTGAATCTCGGTAAGCAGCTTCTCGCGGACAGTTCTGTCCTTGCCGCGCGTGTCGGTTAGCGCCTTGAACACCCGGCGGCCGAAGTCCGCGAGCCAGAACCGCTCGGCACTGCCGGGCGGCACGCCCATCCGGTTGAGCTCGAAGTGGACGCAGTCCTCGACCCGCTGGCGTCTGAGCCAGGACGCCGCCATGCGGCGCACCCGGTCGAGCCGCTTTTCTTTCGGCTCGGGCTTTTCCCGGCCGTGTCTGGTCTTCGTGTCATAGCGCAGCACTTTGCCCCGGGTCTTCGGCGGGAGGGTCTCGGCCATCTTATGGACTGCCCGGGTGCCCTGGGTCTCGGGCACGGTCGGCCTTGCTGCGTACTGGTCCAGGATGTCGGCAATCGAGGAGAAGTTCGCCCGGCACGCACGCAGATAGTCGGCAATGACCCGGAGCGACACGTCCGGCACGTGGCCTAGCTCAATCCGGCTGATGAGCGCGTGCCCGCCATTGCCCTGCCTGCCCATCAAGGTCGCAAGCTCGGCCTGTTTCAACCCGGCTCCAAGCCGTAGCGCGCGTAACCTCGCGCCAATCTCCTTCTGTCGGTCGAAGCTGTCAGGAGTTGCCGTGGGTTGCTTGCGCACATCCAATGATACTATTCAGTCACACGAGCCGCAAGCCCGGAAATCACCCTAAGTCTTTGGCAGTCAATCCGCTGCGCGGAATCATGCCTCAAACCCTCCCCGGCTCCCCCGGTGGCTCCGACAGCTACAGCGCGAGACGCCTCACGCGGTACGGCCAGAGCTGGGATTTGGGTTGCGACGCAAGATGCAGCTTCGGCCGCGACACTGGGCAGGAAACATGGTGCTACGACCGACACGGCAAGACCCGCGGCTCAAGGCAAGGTTCGTGGTATGTGCGTCGGAGCAGGCGCGGATGGAGTCCGGGGCACGACCAGAGAAGGAACGCCTGGTGCTTCGGCGGACGCGACTAGAACTGGAACGCCGGATGCGGCTCAACCTGCGGCGAGTGAAGCCTACAGGCGGCGAATCTGTGGCCGGAGCAGCGAAACGGCGACAAGACTGGCAAGAACGACGCATCCGCCGACAAGGGTCGAGGCAGGTGCGCCGAATTTCTGGGCGACTGCTCCACCGACAAGACTTCCCAAGGGAAACATGCCGTTGAAAGACAGAGTGAATACGCTCATCACCCGGCCGCGCACGTTGTCCGGGGCCAGAGTCTGAATCAGCGTGTTGGACAGGGAAGCAACAGTTGTCTGGCAGAACCCGATGAGCACGAGCACCACGGTTGCCAGGTGCATGTCACGGATGAAGGAGAAGCCGAAAATCAGTAGCGCCAGGGCCAGTGTACCATAGGTGAGAATCCAGCCCTTGTGTCGGGTGCGGCTGATAGTTGCGATTGTCAAGCCGCCGACCACCGCGCCAATGCCGACCGAGGACATCAGGATGCCATAGCCCTTGGGCCCGGACAAGAACACGTCTCGGGCGAACACCGGCATCAGGGGAAGGTAGATAATGCCAAACGAGCTGAACACCGCAACCATGATAATCAGAACCCGGATGTCGGGATGATGAGCGACAAAACCTAGACCCTGACGGATGCGCTGCCACATTGTTTCACTGTTTGGGGACCGGGCCGGCGACTCGAGGCGGACGAACAAGAGCGGGATTATGACCGCAAGGAAGCTGGCGGAGTTGATGCCGAAGCAGGCACCGGCGCCGACCGTGGTCAGGAGCACGCCGGCAATCGAAGGGCCGATGATGCGCGCGGTGTTGAACATCGTCGAGTTGAGTGCGACCGCGTTAAGGACGTCCTTGCCGTTTACGAGTTCGGGTATCATTGACTGGACAATGGGTGCGTTCATTGTTACCACAAACCCGGACAAGCAGGAGATTACGAGCAGATGGTAAATGGTGATGACACGGGTCCAAGTTAGAACCGCAAGTAGCAGGGCAAACAGTGCCAGGACTGACTGGGTGACGATCATCAGGTTGCGCTTGTTGAAGTGATCGGCCAGGGCGCCGCCGGGCAGGGACATGAACCAGGCCGGTAGCCAGGTCAGTGTTGAGTTCAGGCCGACGAAGAAGGCGGAGTTTGAAAGCTGGAGCACAAGCCAGCCGGTGGCGATGCTTTGTATCCAGGTGCCGATGAGCGAGACGAGATTGCCAAACCAGTAGAGCCGGTAGTTGCGGTGCGCAAGGGCGGCAAAGGTACGGGGAAGAGAAAGCCTCGAGGCCATACAGTACCTATGTGCCGGAACCCAGCTTCAGGCCCAGCATCCAACGGAAAGCAAATTCATGGCCGGCTTCACGAGACCAGCGCCAGAATGGGAAGTCAGCGTAGAGCGGACCGAGTTTCAAGCGAACCCCGGCGTCGAGCACAGGAGCCGGAAAAGATGATGCAGCGTGCAGGGAGTCGGTAACGTTGCCCAGGTCGAAGAAGGGAGCAAGGAATGGCAGCGGTTCAAGATAGACGTTCACGCCGTAGGCAAACCGGCCATGACGGTACTCGCCGGCAAATCCCCGACAGTTTGCGTCCGAATCGTAGTGCCAGTGTTCCTGAGCCGATGATTTTCCCTTCAGTCCCCAGCTTACTGGTTCGGACGAACTGGGTTGAAGTCCGCCGGAAAGATAGAACTGGTCCTGAGCCGGGATACTGCCCGGAATTGCGCCACAGAACAGCCGCAGTCGGATGCGGAATCGGCCGGTCAGGTTGACGGCGCAGTTCTGCTCGATGCTGGCCTTCCAGTACCGGTAGGCTGTGTCGCTGCCGAACACGGGCAGGCCGCGGCCAAAGTAGAGGTACTGACCGCCGGACAGGATGCCCGACTCCCAGGAGTGAAGAACCCTGATTCTGACCTCGCCGGTGCGGGCCGGTTCCCACGCGCGGAAGTCGCGGCCGGTCGTATCGTAGAGGTCGAAGTAACGATAGCCGAAGTCAACGAGGCCGTTCGGCTTGCCGAAGACCCGGCCCAGTTCTTGGAGCAGGCTGAGGCGGACGCCAGCGGCCATGAGCGAGTAATCGCCGAGAAAACTTGCGCGCAGCCGGTCCGAGATGAAGCTGAGCGGAGTGATGTAGCTTGCGCTGGTGTGCCAGTCGTCAATCTTGGTACTGTAGGTTTCGCTCAGGGTCCACATATGCCGGCCGCGCAAAGGGCCGGCAACTACGAACTCGCGCCCCTGCGTCCAAGCCCCAAGTTGGAATCCGTGATAGGTGTCGTACCACGCATAGGGACCGTAGAAGATTTGGTAGGCATCAAAGCTCGGCAGGGCGAACAGCGGCTTGACTTCGACCTTGCGGGGCCAGTAGTTGTTCCAGCGGTTTGGCTCGAGCAGTTTACAGTCCGGATCGAGGACGACCTGACGCAGGCTTCCGGAGACTGGAAGCCGCACTGGCTGACCTGGTACGAGCGAGTCAATCTGGTGGCGTACTGCGGTTCCGTCTTTGTACCGGACCTCGATTTCGAGTGGCATTGAAATCATGCCATGCTGGCGCAGGCTGATTTCGACCTCGTCGTTCCGGGTTCTGACCTTGGCGACCGCGTAATCGCACGTGCCAGGAGCGCGCTGCCAGCGTTCGACCATCCAGAAGACGTTCCTGCGACTGGCCAGGGACAGCGTGCGGATGAAATCGTCGAGGCCGATCCCGGCAGTGCCGTTCTTCTCGCGGTAGGAGCGCAACGCTTGGTCAAAAGTATCCGGGCCAAACTGCCGTCTGAGCATGCTTACAACCAGCCCGGCCTGAGCCAGGTACATCTCCTTGTCAAGGGGTGAGGTCGGAGCCGGACCTGTGTCGAGCCGCACAAGCAGCCGGTTAGAAGCGGCGATATGATAGAGCACGCGCTGGACATACTCTTCACCCAGTCCGGAAAGCAGAGACAGGCTAAATGGAAGGTCAAGCAGGTTCGTCGGCCCATACTTTGATGCGAGATAGCGGGATGCAGCGTGGGCTGCAAGCCCGACAGCGAACCAGGTACCACTGTCCTCGGCTGCCGGGTAGAACCACTGCCGAGCGAGAAGCCGGGTAAGTTCACGCTCCTGGACACGGACGTAAGGTAACGGGCGTCGGTTGAGAAAAACAAGACCCGGTGCGGAACTGTCCTTGACTGGAGTTCCAGACACGTCAACAATCCAGATGTCCGGCAAGGCACAAGGCCCGTACCAGCGCGTAAAGCTGTCAGTAACTGCTTTTGCTTGATATGCAAGCTCGAGCCAGTCAAGATAGTGCTGGCGCCGGGCGAGAAGGCGCAGGTGGATGGCAGGGCCTGCCAGCTCGATGAGCACACGACCAGCCGCAAGTTCGGGTCCGGGCTTTGCCGTGTCCAAACCGGTATCTTCGACTGACAGAGACACGGCCACCAAGCCGAGCAATAGCCCCAGCACAAACAACGGACTAGAGCGCATCAGTGCCCGGAACCTCCGGGCTGGCTCATGGACTCAAGACAAATGTCCCTGATGGCCAGAAGTATCTTCTCGTCCAACCCGGCTTCGCGAGCTGAACGGACCAACTTACCCAGTTGCTGGTCCAGGAGCCCAGGTTTCAGCCCTGAGTAGGAATCTATGGTCAAACAGCAGGAGCGTAGAAATGCAAAATAGTGGCGCTGCTGATTGGACACCACGCCGCGTTTGTGCAGGACTTCCGCGATCTGTTGTTCGACCCGCTCAAACCTGGCCCAGAACGCCTGAGCGCGCTCTTGGCGTTTGGTCAGGAGCTCAGTCCTGATTCGCAGACGCTGCGGTCGAGTGTCGCGCGGCCGGGCCGGCGGTGGTTCAGGATGAACTTCTGCGTGCTTGGCCGGCTGCTGTATCGGCTGCTTTTGGGTCGCAGATGCGGGCAATAGGTCGGCAATTTCCTGCCAGCCGGCCCCACATGCCTCAAGGTAGGCGGCAATGGTGCGAAGGGTTGGATTCGGTACCTGGCCTTTTTCGAGGCGGAATATGTACTTGTAGCCGTGTGTTGGCGCAAAGCCCATCTTGGCCGCAAGCCTCATCTGGGACAGACCGGCCTTCTCACGCAACTGTCTTAGCTTCGCACCAAGCGCAGGCAGTCCAGTAAGCTTATCGTGACGCTTTCTGCCCATAGCTCAACATCTACTTGGAGATAGATAACAGACAGAGGTCTTGGTGTCAAGAAACGCACGCTAGCCCTAGTGCCGATATAGAACTACAACAAAGAAGGCTGCACCTCTTGTATTTCCTGTCAGCCTTTTGCGTCTAACAGGTATGAACAACTTTCACCCATTGGGTGGAGAGAGGAGCAGCCTTATGGACAACCATAGTATCGGTCAGGAATTCCTTCCTTTCAAGCTCGGCGTGTCTGAAGAAACCATCACCAGCCTGAGCGGCCTGGCCGTGTTCCAGGCGGCCGCACTGACCACCGGTGTCGTCGCGTGCGTCCGCAACTGGCTGCCAGCTCCTGGTTCCAACCGCGGTATCCAGCCGGAAGAGTAGGTCATGCCGGTCGTGCTGATGCTCTGTGGTGGTGGCCGGACACTGGAAGACATCCGCAAGATTCAACAGGATGTGGGGCTGCGCCGACCTAGACCGCTGCCTGACTGCCGGCAGATTCCCCGAGTCTTTACTGGCGTCATGCCGAATTTCCACCCAGGTCATTTCTGGTACTGAACCAGTCTGCCGGAGGCTAACGCAAAGTCACGCCAAAGCAGCGCAAGCATTCCATCGCATCACAACCGCTGTGCCGAACGCCTTCGACCGCAGACTTCAGCTTCTACATCGGGATTTGGGCAACCGCAGATGCGACCTGCCCCGTGCTCTGGCTGCTGGCCCATCTGCCGTGATTCCTCCTTTCTATCTTGACCTAGCTGGGCTTCAGTCGAGCGAAAAACTGGCGAACCCGACGAGAGGCGACGGGAACGGAACCAACACAAGAAGAAGAGAAGTGCTACTCTGTCATGTTTGTTTGTCCCTGTGGTTCTATCCCGGTCGCAGACTTGAGTCTCAGGACGCAACCGACAGTTCTGCTATCATGCACTGAAATCTGCGGCCTGTGAATCAGCGCAACGCAAGACGATAGTCAAACCGGGAGATAGTACCTGGGGTAGCTATCCAGAGGTAACGTTCGTCAGCGTACATTGCAGTAATATCATTGTGTGGCAGGCCAGAGCTGCGGTCAATGGTCAGATAGGTTCTATCTCGCATTCCAGGCGCATCGGCCATATCCGAGAGAGTCAGTGCGGTGATGCCCGAACCATTGTCGTAAAACACCGTGTTCGCGTACGCCGCAAGACCACGCACTGGCCTGGACAGGTCAAAGCCAGGCGGAATGACCTGCTGCCAAATCTCGGTCTCGCAGGGTCCCGAGTCCGGGACAAACCCGGAGACACGGTCCGTAGCAGAATCGCAATAGGCTTTGGGCGGCAAAGCTAACGAGTCCCGGCGCGCCGCACAGACCCGTTCTATAACAACCAGCCCGCCGAGCGTTCCAATCCACAGCCAACGTTCGGTCTGGACCATTGAGTATACGCCGAACCCGGTACGGCCGAACGGGTCCAGAACCTCGTTCAAGCTGTCCTTGTACCAGACGTATAGCCCGGCATCGGTGCCAATCAGCAGAGAATCGCCGAGTTGGGCGAGACCGTTTACCGCCAGTCCCAAGTTCAGTACTCTTGTCAGTTTCCCCTTCGGTCCAATCGAGTAGAGTGCTCGGTGTGTTCCAACCCACGCAGTCCGCGATTCAGGAACAGGAAGGAAAGCAGTCAGTGATTCGCGGCGGGCAAGATCAAGCAGACTAGCGAAGAGCAAAGTGGTCCTGAATGCCGGTAGGTCGCCAAGCCGAGTACGAAAATAGCTCCACTTACCATGCTGGTCAAGTGAAACAGTCCAGTCGCGTCCCTGGAACCACAGTCGATCGTCAACGAATACGACACGACTGATTGGGTCCTGGGTTGGCCCCATGCGAATATGTCGCTCTGATAAACCCAGGTTGGTCGAGTAAACCATGAGGCCGTAGTCTTTAGCGGCGACATAAAGACGTCGTGCCTTCGGGTCCCGATAGACGAGGGTCATACGATGATTGTTTAGCTGGTTATCGGTGAAATAGTAAGGGACAAGAAACACATAGTCCTCTGGTTTCGATGTATCGCGACTACCGTACCAGACGATGTTCGTCGGAAGGCTTTCCGTCTTCTCGTAACGGTCCAGCAACCGTTCCTTGCGGAAGAAGCCTTGCTCGGTATCGAAGTACGCGGCGTCCACACTGATGCCGATCGAGTTCACGTGTTTGAACGGTGGAAAGAGCTCAAAAACCTCATCCGGGGTGTCGAGGTACTGGTATAGTTTATCGCCGGCCAGAATGAAGAGGTCACCGCGCACTGGATTGAACGCACAGAGCCGTACGCTGCCTTTAACGCCGTCGGCAGCGGTAAGGGTACGGATTAACCGGTAGTCGGAGCGGTCGAGGATGTAAACGCCCGAAGGTACAGCAATGTACAAGCGGTCTGACCCTGCACTCACACTTCGAATCTCGTCCATTGCCGGAAAGTGCAGCCAAAGGTCCGGATTGTAAAGACCTACGAGCAGAACAAACACCATAGTCATTGCCGGGCCAAGACCGCGCGAAAGGCACGGGGCAGCCAGCTGATAAGGTCGGTGGCATCGAGACAGTACTCGGTGAGTTCGGACACAGCGAGGTCCGCAGCAAATCCGTGCAAGAATGCGGCTGCGACGGAGGCATCGGCTGGTCTTACACCTTGAGCAAGCAATCCGGCAAGGAGCCCGGTCAAGACATCGCCAGTTCCACCTGTGCCAAGGCCGGAGTTGCCGGTGGAATTGACATACACCATGCCGTCCGGGGTAGCCGTCACCGTCGGCGCGCCCTTGAGCACCAAAACGACGTTCCATTCCTTGGCCAGCTTGCGGGACAGGCTGATACGCTGGGCGTTTATCCGACCGGCCTCAAGCCCGGTGAGTCGGCCCAGTTCGCCCGGATGGGGCGTAAGCACAGCCGGTGCCTTGAGCCTTGCGAGGATGCCTAGCTGCCCTGCAAGAACATTGATAGCATCGGCATCGATGACCAAAGGACAGGTGACATCGCGTAGGACACGCAATACCGCATCGCGCGTCGCGGCACTGGTTGTCAGGCCCGGGCCGATGGCGAGAGCCTGGACTTCCTCCGCCAGCCTGACAATGCTGGAGCTGGCTTCTGCCGCAAGCGTTCCGCGCCTAGTTTCGGGCAAAGGTACCTTTACCGCTTCGACTACCTGGGACCCGACCACGTCCGAGATGGAACGAGGATACGCAAGTCTGACCAATCCGCAACCCGAGCGTACCGCTGCCCGACCGGCCAGACAGGCCGCACCAGAGAAACCGCGGCTCCCGCACACTAGCAGCACCGTACCGAAAGTACCCTTGTGTCCGTCCTTCGCTCGGCACGGCATGACCGAACGCACGTATTCCCGGTCAACAAGAAAAGTGTCACCGCCCCGGGCAAGGACCTCGGCCGGAATGCCTATATCAGCGACCCTGAGCTTGCCAGTACAGGCTGCGGCGGGAAAAAGCACGAGTCCATACTTGGGCAGGCCCATCGTGACCGTCAAGCTGGCCCGGACCGTTGGCTCGTGGACCTCGCCAGTCTCGGCATCTATACCCGAAGGGACGTCAATACTCACAACGTACTTGCCGGCACGGTTGATCGCCGTTATTGCGTCCGCGAACAAGCCCTGGGCTGGTCTGGAAAGCCCGGTGCCAAAGATAGCGTCGATAATGACATCAGACTGTTCAAGAAATGGAAGTCGCTGGTCAGCAGCGCTGACCTCCAGGATTCTCGCGCCCAAGTCAAGCAGTCTGCGTGCGTTGACCAGGGCATCACCTCTGAGACCTGGTACTGAACCGAGCAAAACACAGACCGGCCTGGCCCCGCGGTCGGCAAGATATCGGCAGGCAACAAAGCCATCCCCCCCGTTGTTTCCGGGACCGCATACGACAGCTACCTGCTTTCCCCGTAAGCTGCCAAGCTCTGCTTCCAGCCAATCGACAACCCCGCGGCCCGCATTCTCCATCAGCTTTACACCCGGGATTCCAAGTTCCTCAACGGCATACCGGTCCAGTTCCTTCATCTGTCGCGCGGTGACAAGCCGGTACATTGACGACAAAATGATTATAGGAGCAAGGTACGAGCAGTCAATCGCAAGCCGCTGACCTGACGTCCGATGTCGAGAATCAGCAACTTTGCATCTGAAACACATTACGAGCCTTGTCCGGTCCCACCTAACGCCGACCAGGGTGACTCGGGTTTCGTATGCCGGACTTCAGCTCCACGGTCCAAACACTGTGCGTGACGTACCGATACGTTGCGACCCCAGCCGTTTCCTTGACAGTTTGGGAACGCGGTATAGAATGCCCCGATGCCGATAACACCGATGGACATCAAGAACAAGACGTTCGCCACGCAGCTACGAGGGCTTTCACCAAAGGAAGTCAGGAGTTTTCTGGAGCTCGTGGCGCGCGAAGTAGAAGAACTGCGTCGGGAGCGCGCCATGTTGGCCGAAAGAGTGGATGAATTGTCAGCGCGACTTGATACCTACGAGCGCACTGAGTCTCTGCTCAAGGATACCTTGGTCACCGCCCAGCGCGCGCACAACGAACTGCGACAGTCAGCCGAAGAACACAGTCGTGTCATACTCGCCGAGGCCGAGCATCAAGCAAAAGCCATCATCCTCAGGGCAGAGCAGCAAGCCGAACAGCTCCGCACGAAACTGCAGCAGCTTGAGGCCAGACAACTAAGTCTCCTCGACCAGATTCGCGGCCTGGCTCATGCGTGCCTGCAGATGGCCGACACGTGGGAATCGGGCATCTGCAGTGATAGATCCGAAACTGACCGTGGCGTCACAGGTCCGGGGCCAGTAGCCAACGCACCACAGCCAACGGAAGGCAAGAACTTGCAACACGAGTCCTCTGATTCCCGGCGAGAAGCGCCGCGCCGTAGACCAGGATGACAAGAAAACATGTCCTTGAGAGCGTCAGCGCAATTCGCGCAAGAACCGAACACCGGCCAGAAATCGGCATCGTTCTTGGAACCGGGCTCACCGAACTTGCCGACTTAGTTCGCGACAAGGTAGCGGTAGCGTATGAGGACATCCCCCACTTCGCCCGGCCGACGGTTGAAAGCCACCCTGGCCGCCTTGTGCTCGGAACCCTGGGTGAGAAACGGGTGGCCGTGATGCAAGGCAGGATCCATTTCTACGAGGGGTATGACCTGGCCCAGGTCACGCATCCGATCCGGGTGATGAAGGAACTCGGGGTCAGGACTGTCGTGCTCTCCAACGCCTGCGGTGGACTGAATCCAAATCTGCGCACCGGTGACATTGTCGTCATTACCGACCACATTAATCTGTCTGGCCACAGCCCACTGCGGGGACCGAATGATGATGAGTTGGGGCCTCGCTTTCCTGACATGGCCGCATGTTACGACCCCATGCTTGTCGAACTCGCCCGCAAGACCGCGTTGGACATAGGCATCCAGCTTGCGCAGGGTGTGTATGCTTGGGTGACTGGACCAAACCTCGAGACTGCGGCAGAGTGCCGGTTCCTGCGGCTCATCGGCGCAGACCTGGTCGGCATGTCAACCGTACCCGAAGTGATCGTAGCTCGGCACGGAGGGATGAAGTGTCTTGGTTTCTCAGTCGTAACCGACATGGCCGTGGCCGAAACACTCAAACCGGTAAGTCTGCCTGACGTGCTGGCCGCGGCCCGGGCCGCAGAACCTAAACTCACGAAACTCCTCGTCGAAATCCTGAAACGGATGTAGCACTTCGTGAAACGGCTATCCCAGTTCGTTCTTGTAGTCCTTCTTGTGGCCGGCTGTCCGAAACGGTCGCAGCTTGCCCCGCCACCCGACCCGGGAACCGGGCTTCGACTAGCTCTGGTAGCGTTGGATTCAGGGAAGTTCCGCGAGGCCGAAGAACGACTCACGTTCCTCATCTTCAACTTTCCTGGGTCTCGGGAGGCGGCTGATGCCCAGTACTACCTGGGCGAGACCTACTTTCGCAAACACCGGTATGAGCAGGCGCAGACTGAATTCGACTTTTACCTCAAGAGTTTCCCCAACGGCCGGTTCCAAGAGGAGGCTACCTACAGACTCGGACTTTCCTACTTCCTATCTGCACCTTCTACGCCTCGTGACCAGACCTTGACTTTCAAAGCCAAGGAAGTTCTCGAAGAGTTTCTCGCACTCTACCCTGACTCCGGCCTGCGGTCCCAGGTAGAAGCCGCACTCAGCGACATCATGCGTCGCCTAGCCAGCCGCGACTTCGACATTGCGCTGCTGTACTTCCGGTCTGGGGAATTCCGGTCTGCACTCACTTACTACGAATACATCCTCACCGGGCTGCCAATTGAGAAATGGACCGGCCCCGACCGGCTGCGCTTCGCCATCTGTTGCCGCGAAACAGGTCAGTCGGAGCGGGCACGGGCCGAGTTCGAAGCACTCCAAGCAGGTGACTTCCCAAAGGAGATCAGACAGGCAGCACGCGCTGAACTTAGACGATTCAACTAGACTATGCCTAGTTACAATCCCAGGACCGGTGTCTTCGGCGGCAGTTTCAACCCGGTTCATCCCGGACACGTGCTTGTTGCTGATGATGTTCGAACCCAGCTCGGACTTGACCGGGTGTTGTTCATCCCCTCGCCCCGGCCACCCCACAAGCCAGAGGATGCAGGCTCGGAATCCGTGCCAACCCCGAGAAGTGCGACTGAGTCCAGTCCAACTCCAAGACGGGAAATCAGAAGCGCAGCTCCTGGTTTGCGACGGAGAGCGACGGAACGACTCGCACCGTTCCGTGACCGCCTTGCCATGCTGCGCTTGGCCCTGCGCGGCTGGCCCGGACTTGAGGTTTCTGATATCGAAGCCCAACGGCCCGGCCCCTCATACACTATTGACACACTTCGGGCGCTCGCTGGAACACCAGGTATCGGTTCGCTCTATCTCGTTCTCGGCTTTGACCAGTACCAAGAAATAGCCCATTGGCATGAGCCAACTGCGCTGGCACGACTTGCCCGACTCGTCGTAGTCAGCCGTCCCGGGGCCAGGAAACCGAGGTTGTTCCCTGGCCACAGTCCTTTTCGAGTTCGGTTTCTTTCCTGTATCGGAGTGGACATTTCCGCGGCCGCGATACGGTCGCGGCTTGCGAGTGGCCAATCGGTCCGCTATCTCCTATCTACGGCCGTGTACAACTACATTACAAGACACCGACTCTATTTTAGCTAAGGAGGCATGCATGTTTTCTGTCGCTCTTGCCCAGGAACCAGCCGCCAAACCATCACCGACCGGTGGTGGTGTGAACTCTCTGCTTGGATTCCTACCCATCGTTCTTATATTCGTCGTGCTGTACTTCCTGATGATTCTGCCTCAGCAGCGCCGGCAGAAAAAACACCAGGAGATGCTTTCGGCACTAAAACGCGGGGACCGGGTAGTGACCTCTTGTGGCATTCACGGCATCATCACCAACGTCAAAGACGCGACCTTCACGGTCAAGATCGCTGAGAATACGGAAATCGAATTGGACAAAGGCTCGATTTCCTACAAACTCGGCGCTCAGCAATAGACGATGGAATCGATCACCGGTGGCGCCAGCATTCAGAAAGGTTAGCGTTTGCCCAGTCCGCTGACCCCAGTCCACTAGATACCATGGACCAAGAAACCGCCAGTTCGCGGCGTGTCGTCTGTTACGGCAACCCGGTGCTGCGCACCAAGGGTGGTTTGGTCACCGAACTCACCGATGACGTCCGCCAGCTTATGGCTATACTCAAGGCTACGGTGGTCAAGGAAGACGGTATCGGACTTGCTGCTAATCAGATTGGCGAACCAGTCCAAGTGTTTGCGGTCAACCCTGCTGGAGCTGATGTTGATGCTAGACCCTATTGCGTGATCAACCCCACTGTCATTGCAACCGAGGGCGCAGTTGAACGCGAGGAAGGCTGCCTGTCAATACCCGGTGTTTACGACGTGGTGTCTAGGCCAGAACTTGTCCGCGTCAGATGCCTAGACGAGAATGGCCGTCCGGTCGAGCTTGAGGCAACCGGCCTTATGGCCAGGACCTTCCTCCACGAAATAGACCATCTAAACGGCATCCTGTTCGTTGACCTGCTGGGTAAAACCAGACGCCGGCTCTTGGCTGACCGACTGAAACAGCTAGAGCTCCAGGAAGCAATGGCCAGCACTTCAGAGAAGAGTCACAGGTGACAACCAGGGGCGACGTTCCTCGGCTTCCATCAGCGGTTTTCCATCCATAGGGCCCCGTTGCGGATAGTCTTCTTCGGCACTTCCGAATTCGGTGTTCCCCTTCTCAAGCTGCTTATCGCGGGTCCGCATGAACTGGCAGCGGTGGTGACTCAACCAAACCGCCCAAGAGGGAGAGGACGCAGGCTGGAACCCGGGCCGATCTGGAGTGCGGCCGAGGCCGCGGGGTTACGGCTGCTCGCACCACCCGACCCAAATAACACACGGTTTGTTGCTGAACTGTCCCAACTCAGACCAGATCTAGGGGTCCTTACCGCGTATGGCCGCATTCTTGGCCCGGCCCTGCTCAAACTGCCTGCCCGAGGCTTCATTAACCTTCACCCTTCGCTGCTACCGGCCTATCGCGGAGCCGCACCGATCCAACGCGCACTCATGGCTGGCTGCACCACCACCGGTGTGACTGTCATCCGCATGACAGAAGAAGTCGACGCCGGCGATATCCTGAATCAAGAACCGGTCACGGTCGGCCCTGATGAGACCGCAGGCGAACTCAGCCTGCGGCTGGCCAATGTCGGCGCGCGGCTCGTTACCAAGACTATTGGCGAACTTCTGGAAGGAACCGCCCAGGCCCGGCCGCAGACACAGTGCTGCGCCACCCATGCGCCTAAAGTGACCGACTCAGAGCGGTACCTCCAATGGAAAAGGCCGGCTTCAGAGCTTCACAATCTGGTGCGAGCCCTCTCGCCCAAGCCATGTGCTTGCACCTTCTTTCGCTCCCGGCGAGTGCTGGTGCTACGTTCTGGACTCGCACAAGGGACAACGACAGCGCAACCCGGAACCATTCTCCTTGATCGTCCAGGACTTGAAGTTGCCACCGGTTTCGGTATTCTGTCCTTGCTTGAGGTACGACCTGAGGCCGGCAAGACACAGGCTGGCGCGAGTTTCCGCAACGGGTTGCGCCCGGTACCAGGCGAACGTTTCGAAAGCCGGGACGTAGAGTGCAAATGAATCCTGATGGCCTTGGCACGCACTAGACAGACCACGCACTGAACAATGAGCAGTCGGAGAAAGCGGCGCCGATGGCCTACTCTACTTCTCTGGCTTCTTGTAGGCGTTCCAGTTACTGCTGTCGGTCTCCTCCTTCTTGTCAACTATGTCGTGATGCCAATTGTCACCAGATATCATCAGGAGGCCATGGTCCCGAACGTAGTCGGTATGGACAGGGCGGCCGCAATCCAGACAATCACACAATCTGGCTTCCGGCTCGGCGAAGTCCGAACCGTGTCAGATCCCGCAGTACCCACAGACCGGGTCGTTGCCCAGTACCCGCCTGGAGGCCGGTTTTCCAAGCCCGGCCGAGCAATCCAACTTGATGTAAGTCGTGGGCCAGATCGAGTAACGGTCCCGGATGTTGTTGGTATGAGTCTTGACCAAGCGCAGGCGGAACTCAGTACAGCCGGGCTGTTAGTCGGCGAAGTCGAATCCCTGCGTACGCCGAGCCTGCCATTGGGGCGGGTAGTCGCCATACGGCCTTCAGCCGGGACCGAAGCAGAACGTCTTACCCCGGTCGTCATCGCGGTGTCCGCACCAGTCGGCAGTTTTCCGATGCCAAACCTGCTCGGTGTAAACCTTGAGACTGCGTCCGGCATCCTTGCCTCACAAGGACTCATACTTGGTGAGGTCCGACATGCACCGAGCGGGGAACCAGCTGGCATTGTCCTTGTTCAGTACCCGGAAGAAGGTATGCCGGTCCGCGACGGCGACACCGCTCGGCTCATCGTCGCAGCACCAGCCCAAGATTCGACACCGTGAAACTTTCGGTATCAATACTCGACAGCAACCTGCTGGAATTAGGCAGTGAGCTAAATGCCGTTGTCCGAGCCGGAGCTGATGCGATTCACCTTGACGTGATGGACGGCCATTTCGTACCCAATCTGAGTTTTGGCGTTCCGCTTGCTGCTGCTGTCCGTCAGGCGGTGCGCATCCCGGTCCACACTCACCTAATGGTACGTGAACCTGGAAGAATGATTCCGTGGTTTCTTGCGTATTCGGATATGGTCGGCTTTCACATCGAGACCTCAGCACACGTCAGTGAGGACCTTGCTCTAATTCACCAGGCAGGCAAGAAAGCAAGTATCTCACTGAATCCCGACACTCCGCTCGAAGCACTCAGACCATTTCTCAACCAAGTCGAGGACATTCTCGTAATGAGCGTATTCCCTGGTCGGGGCGGCCAGGAATTTATCCCGACCGCCCTCGACCGCGTCCGGACCCTCAGGTCGCTTCTCAGCGCCACCGGATCCCAGGCCCTCATCTCGGTTGATGGCGGGGTGAATCCCTCAAACTGTCGGCAGGTGGCAAAAGCCGGCGCAGACTGGCTCATCGCAGGCAGTGCAATCTTCCGTTCAGACGACTACGAAACCGTGGTGCAGTCGTTGAAGTGCTACTCACCCTAGCACGGGGATCATCGATTTCTTGATTCCACCTCTGCCATGTTCGAAGTTCTAAGCGACCGCTTCACCAAGCTCCAGCGCAGACTCCTAGGCTACGGTCGCCTCAGCTCCAAGGAAATCACGGATGCGCTGCGCGAAGTCCGCACCGTGCTACTTGAAGCCGACGTGAACTATCGGGTCGTCGGCGCCTTCATCCGCTCGGTAGAAACCGCTCTAAGGGAGAGGAACATCGAAAGGGTACTAAAACCCGGCGAAGTCATCAATTACACCCTCCACACCGAGCTCACACGACTACTCGGCAGTCGACCCACGAGACTTGATCTTTCCGCTTCGCCTTCGGTAATCTGCTTAGTCGGTCTGCAAGGCACGGGTAAGACTACCCTGGCTGGAAAGCTCGCCCGTCGGTTCGCAAGTCACCGCCCGCTGCTCGTCGCCTGCGACCCTAAACGCCCGGCAGCTGCCGAACAGCTACGACTCGTATCAGAACAAGCGGGATGCGATTTTCTCCCGGTCAATAATGACGTGATCGCGACCTGCCTGGCCGGCCTCGACCAGGCAAAAAGCCGGGGCAACAACCTGGTCATATTCGACACCGCGGGCAGACTTCACATCGACGACGAACTGATGACCGAACTTTCCGCCATACAGGATCGGGCAAGACCGCACGTTACCCTGCTTGTACTTGATGGCATGACCGGCCAGGATGCGGTCAATCAAGCCGAGGCCTTCCATCAGAGATTGCGTTTGACCGGCTGTTGCATCACCAAACTTGACGGCGATACGCGCGGGGGGGCAGTTGTCTCAGTCCGCCACACAACAGGACTGCCGGTGCTCTTCATCGGTACGGGCGAGAAACTCACCGACCTTGAAGAATTCCACCCTGACCGCATCGCCTCCCGCATTCTGGGGCTCGGCGACATCAAGACTCTGGTCGAGAAAATGCAGACCACGAGTTCACCGCCGGATCAGGCCAAGACTGCAGAAAAATTTCTCAAAGGCAAATTCGACTTGGACGATTTTCTCAATCAGCTTCGTAACATGAGGAAAATGGGTAGCATGTCAAAGCTGATTGCAATGATCCCCGGTGCCGGCAGCCTGAACGTGGACGAGAGCGAACTCGTGAAAGTCGAGGCAATGATTCAGTCCATGACTCCGGCCGAACGCCAGAATCCGGACATAATAGACGGCTCGCGCCGACGTCGCATTGCCGAAGGCAGCGGCACCACGGTCGCTGAAGTAAACCGCCTGCTCAAAGAATTCGAGGCTTCCCGTCTCCTCGCCCGCCGGCTTTCATCCGGCCGCATGCCGGGGCTGCGCCACCGAAGATAGCCTGGCCAGTTTTCTTCGACATCAGACATCGAGCAGCGCCGTTTCGCACTCCAGCAGTCTTTGTCACAAAGTTGGTTTCGCGCGCACGAATTCTGTACCGCGCCGAAGGCTCAACGCGGGTAAATGTTCCGCCGGATGAAGGTCTCATTCCGGCGCCAAGCCTCGGCGACCTTGACCCACAGCTCGAGGTATACCGCCCGGCCTAGGAACTGCTCAATTCTGCGCCGAGCGGACGAACCAACCTGCCTGAGTGCCGCACCGTCTCGGCCGATAACAATCGCCTTCTGAGTGTCGCGCTCGACATAGATCGTCGCCCTGATGTAATCCTTACGACCCGGCCGCTCTGTGAACTCGTCCACAACTACGGTCGTAGCGTACGGCACCTCCGCCCCATACCGATTGAAAATGGACTCGCGTATGAACTCAGCGACGAAGAACCGTTCTGGTCGCTCCGAGACCATATCCGGCGGATAGAAAGGTTCCCCTTCTGGTAGGGCTGCGACCAGTGCCTGCTTCAGTTCTTCTATCCCGTCACCTCTTAGTGCCGATACCATGAACACATTGCCAAGTCCACGCGCCTTGAGTCTGGCGGCCAACGCAAGCAGGCCAGCTTTGTCGGCCTTGTCTACCTTGTTAAACGCAACGACGACCGACGGCCTCGACCCCCGAAGCGCACCGGACTCATTCGCAGGTTCGGCAGAAGTCGTCAGGTCTCCGACAGCCGCAACCGGAACGAGCTGTGCGAGCTGTGGGTTGCGCCAGACCTCGTGTTCGAGTTCCGGGTTGGTGGCGTCCAGAAGCAGAAGCACAACGTCTGCATCCTCAAACGCCCGCTCGATTTCTTTCTCCATCAACTCCTGGAGTTTGTAGGCCGGCTTCAGAAGCCCAGGGGTATCAAGGAGCAGTAATTGGAATCCGTCCCCGTTGAGGATACCCAGAACCCGATGTCTTGTTGTCTGCGGTCTTGGAGCAACGATTGATACGTACTGCCCAACCAACCGGTTCAACAGCGTTGACTTGCCGACATTGGGCAGTCCGATTAGTGCAACGTAACCAGCCCTGAACTTTGTGCCGGTCACAGGTCCGATCGGTCCTGCCGGCTCATATCGGTTGCGTCACGCGTACACGCCAATCGCCGCAAGCCGCCCGATGCGACGCTTGACCAACCTGTCGGTCGGCTCCTGGCTCAGACTACGATAGGCCCGCATGACCGCCTTTTTCAGAAGTGCCGCGGCCTCGTCCCAGTCCTGGTGCGCACCGCCAAGAGGCTCGGGTATGACCTCGTCAATGATGCCAAGCTTCAGTATCTCGGCTGCAGTAATCCGCATAACTTCGGCCGCCTGCTCGGTCTTCGAGTTGTCGCGCCACAGAATAGACGCGCACCCCTCTGGTGTAATCACAGAATAGATTGCGTTCTCCTGCATCATCAGTCGGTCGCCGACTGATATCGCGAGTGCCCCGCCCGACCCGCCTTCACCTGTCACCACCACAATTATCGGTACCGGCAACACTGCCATCTCGCGCAGGTTCCTAGCGATTGCCTCAGCCTGTCCCCTTTCCTCTGCTCCGACTCCCGGATATGCACCCGGCGTGTCCACCAAGGCAAGAATCGGCAATCCGAACCTTGCTGCCAGCTTCATCATGCGCAGCGCCTTGCGATACCCCTCTGGATGCGGCATCGCAAAGTTACGGGCCAGCTTTTCCTTGGTATCTCGGCCCTTCTGGTGTCCAACAATGGCGAACCCGACGCCGTCAATTCGACCGAGCCCGACCACAATTGCCGGGTCGTCAGCAAAACCTCGGTCACCGTGCAATTCAAGGAAGTCGGTCACTATCCGATCAACATAATCAAGGGTGTAGGGACGTCGCGGATGCCGGGCTAGAAGCACACGTTGCCAGGGCGTAAGATCTGCGTAGATTTTCTCCTTGAGCTTGACTGCCTCTTCCCGGAGCCGTTTGACCTCGTCCTTGGCCCCGATTGCCGCCAGCTCGTCAATTCGTTCAGTCAACTCTGCTAACGGCTGTTCGAACTCAAGCCATTCCTGAGGCATAGACCTAACCCGCGCTAGCCGCTTAGACTCAGACCTATCCTGTGTGCTGCGCCGAGGTTATCATTCAGAGCGCTAAGCGAGTAGTCGAGCCGGAAAAGGCCATGCCGCAACCCGAGCCCACAACCCACCCGACCCAGCTCCTCGAGTCGCTCGTACCCAGCCCGCAGAGCAATCGCCTCGCGCCACACGAGCTCGACTCCGGAATGGACGTTCAGGTCCCGCGTGTACACGTGCAGCACGCCTTCGCCAGTCAGATTCAGCCCGAGATTCTCGCCAAGTCCAAACCTGTAGGTAACGCCCAGTCTGGCCCTTGTCGGCAGCCTGAACCGCTCGCGGTAGTACGAGAGATTCCAGCCAAAATCAACGAGCGAAGCCCCGAGTACGAGCTGGTCCCAAGGAGCGGCCCGAACTCCGAGATCAAATCCGAACCCTGACGCCGCCTGGTCCAGTACCTTGGAGTAGTAATACCGGGCCGCAATTCCGCCGTCTACCACGCCGCTCACCCGGCGCGAGAAATTGAGGTGCAGAGTGAACTCGCCCGGTACAAACAGGCCGAGCGGGTCCTCGGTCGGCACCTCGGTCCGGTACTCGAACTTGCCAGCCGTAAAGCTCGTCGCGCCGACGCCAAACACGCCAAGCCTGATGTCACGGGTAAGGTAGACCGACTGTTGGTGCAGGTCTGCAAACCACTTCGCATAGGAAACACACGCCGCGAACCCCGATACGGCCGCCGAAGCCGCAGGATTCCAGGCAATCGCCTGGGGGCCGAACGCAGACGCGACTCCGGCATTACCCATCCCTGCCTCGCGCACTCCCGGCATTATCTTGAGCGACGACATCCCGGCAAAAGCAGTTACGAACGTCCCAACGAGAGCAAGCATAACCAGGGCCACACAGAAACGCGAAAACACGCTGGCCGTCTTAGAGCGTCCGGTGAATCTTAGGTCATTGAACCTAAGGTATTGATTGGCCACCGGAAAATGACAGTTCGTCGTTGAACGACTGCTGAATGACCCGTTCCTTGTTCTCCTCAATAGAGCAAATAGGGTAGTGGAGAATTTTCTTCCGAGTCTCCTGGAATCGATACGTGGCAGACTCCTTACTGCATTAAGCAGGACAAGAGCCGGTCCTTTGGACAGCCCCATTCAGCTAGCTTTCTATTATTTCGACGTTCGCCCGAGGCAAAAGCACGTGCTTGCCATCTTCAAGCTCAACCTCAAGCACCCTTACCTTGGCCTCAGTCTCGATTGTCTCAAGCTCTACCGGCAGCTTGGCCACCTTGCCGATAGCGCCGAACCCGGGCTGGCGGATTATGCGTACCGGTGTTCCGAGCGCGAGTCCGCCTTCGGCTACGCTCTGTTTCACCGCTCCGGTGCCGGCCGGCTGCGGTACGATGACCTCGGGCCGAATTACGCCGGCGCGAATCTGAGTTGCACCATTCACCGATGCCATCTTCCCCTCAAGCGACCGGAGCAGCTCAAACGAACGCAGTGCCATCCGCATCCGACCAAAACCCTCGGTCACGACCAACGTCAACCCCTTTTTCTCCGACCCGGTGATTGCCACGCCGATGTCATATCCCAAGAAGTGGCGCAGGGTCGCATCTTCAACTCCACCGGCAACGACCGCCTTTACGCCGTTCCGTAGCGCACTTTCGATCGCTTCGTAGGTTATAAGCGAACCGCCGACGACAACTTTGCCGCGGCAGTTCTCCCCAATGTCTTCACCACCGAGCGGTCGGTCCGGCGAATCTACGACGACGTGAATTACACCGCGCACCTCGCCGCCCACGCCGAATATCCCCTGCACCAAGCTTGCCTCGGTCTCAATGACCACGCCCTCTCTTGGTATGACGTCAGTCACCAAACCCTCGATGTAGGCATCAACTTGAACCGGCTGCGGTGGCTCGCGCAGGATTACTTGGCCGGTTACCGATGACACACTTTCAACCACGCCCTTGACCGGTGAGCGGACGTCGGTCTTAAAGAGGCCAAACAGTCCCTTGGACCGGGCAATCACCTCATCCTTCTCGACTCTGTCTCCGGGTTTCTTGAGCATCAGAGCAGGTAGGTCTTCAGGTGGCACGCCCAAAAGTCCACCGGCATTTACCGTGGTGACATCGCCGGGCAACTCGGTCCGGGCAACAATGTCGTCGCCCCTAACCTGCTGCCCTTTCTCGACCAGGGTTTCGCCAGGAAGTGGAAGCCGGCGTTCCTTTCTTACTACTGTCCGGGACGTGACCTTCAAACCAGGGGTATACGCATGTGCCATATCTGCTAAGGATATTCTAACCATCGGACGGTGTCAAATATGCCTGCCAACTCAAAGGGCCGGCCAAGGCACATCGTGACCCCCTGCCTGACGCTTGCGCGTTTCATATGATACCCGTAGCGCCAGCAACTCGTCAAGGTCGAGCGCAGGCAACAGGAGAACACCCTGGTCTACCTGCGGCGC
>JBDRUN010000010.1 GCA_039801365.1 candidate division WOR-3 bacterium | reverse complement strand
ACCGCGGCGACCAGGCGCGAGCTGGCCCGAATTGAGGAAAGACTGGCAAGCCGGGAGGGTTTTCTGGCGCGGCGCGACAGCGTGCTGACGCAGAAGGAGGCCGACCTTATCCGGAAGGACCGCGAACTTGCTTCGCGGGAGAAGATTCTCAAAGCCAAGATGGAGCGGCTTGACCAGCTCATTGCGCTTGAAAACGCAAAGCTCGAGCGACTTTCCGGGTTGTCAACCGAGGAGGCGCGCAGGGAGCTGTTCCGTAATCTGGAAAATCAGGCGCGACTCGAGGCCGCGCAGATGATCAAGGACATCAAGGACGAGGCCAGGGCACGGGCTGAGATCGAGGCACGAGAGATAATCGTTGCCGCGATCCAACGGTGCGCGATTTCGCATGCCGCCGAGACAACGGTGTCGGTCGTCAGCCTGCCGTCCGACGAGCTCAAGGGCAGAATAATCGGCCGCGAGGGCCGTAACATCAGGACGTTTGAGACCCTGACCGGGGTCGAGGTCATGATTGATGACACGCCCGGCGCCATCATCATTTCCGGTTTCGACCCGGTACGACGCGAGGTGGCCAAGCTCGCAATGGAGAAACTGGTGCAGGACGGCAGGATTCACCCGGCTCGAATCGAGGAGGTGGTTGCCCGTACAACCGAAGAGCTGGATGCTGCGATTAGAACAACGGGCGAGTCGGTGGTACTGGAGATGGGGATCGTCGGCCTTGCCGATGAGCTCGTCCGGATGCTTGGCCGGCTCCGGTATCGCACAAGCTACGGTCAGAACGTTCTGCTTCATTCAAAGGAAGTTGCCTACCTTGCCTCGCTGATGGCCCAGGAACTTGAGCTGGATGCCTCGGTTGCCAAGCGGGCCGGGCTGCTGCACGACATCGGCAAGGCGCTGGACCATTCGGTTGAAGGGACTCATGCACGCATCGGCGCCGACTTGGTCCGCAAGTACGCTGAGGACCCGGTGGTAGTGAATGCGATTGCCGCGCACCACGAGGAAGTAACTCCGGAATCGCCCTATGCATTTCTGGTCGCAGCCGCCGACAGCATCTCAGGGTCAAGGCCCGGGGCCAGACGCGAGAGCTTCGATGCCTACATCAAGCGCGTCGAGAGCCTGGAAACGATTGCATCGTCATTCCCAGGTGTGGAAAAGGCGTACGCGATTCAAGCCGGCCGGGAAATCCGCGTGCTGGTCGAACCGGACAAAGTCTCGGACCAGGACGCCAGCGAGCTTGCGGCAAAGGTCGCAAGCCAGATTCAGAGCGAGCTCAAGTATCCGGGACAGATAAAGGTGATGGTCGTGCGTGAAACCCGGGCGGTTGACTATGCCCGTTAGACGAGTGCTTTTTCTCGGCGATGTCTGCGCTGAACCGGGCCGGTTTGCGGTCAAGGCGGCGCTGTCCGGGTTGAGGGAGACCTGCCGGCCGGATTTCGTCATCGTCAACGCCGAGAATGCCGCCGCCGGTTACGGCATCACGCCAAGGCTGGCCGAAGAGCTTTTCGCGGCCGGGGCTGATTGTCTGACAACCGGAGACCACGCATTCGACCGCAAGGAGGCATGGGAGTACTTTCCAGTTCAATCCCGACTGCTTCGGCCTGCAAACCTTCCGTCACGAGCTCCGGGCCGGGGCTGCGCAGTATATGAGCGTGACGGCTGGATGGTTGGCGTTGTCAATCTTCAGGGCCGCGTGTTCATGAAGCCTTTGGACTGCCCGTTCCAGCGGGCCGAACAGCTCGTAGCTGAAATGAGGACCCAAACCCGGGCGATTATTGTTGACTTCCACGCCGAGGCGACCGCGGAAAAACAGGCGATGGGCTGGTTCCTGGACGGTGGTGTTTCTGCCGTGCTTGGCACCCATACCCATGTTCAGACTGCAGACGAACAGGTGCTGCCGCAGGGGTCGGCGTACATCACTGACGTCGGCATGTGCGGCTCGTTCGACTCGGTGCTGGGAATGCGAAAGGAGGAGGCCCTGAGCCGGGTTCTGGATTCACTACCGGTCAGACTTCACCCGGCCAAGACCGACCTGCGGGTCAACGGTGTCCTAGTGACGATTGACACCGAGACCGGCCGGGCCGAGTCAATCGAGCGCATCACACGCCGGGTTGAGGTTGACATCAGTTAGCTCCCGCGGTCTGGTGGTTCAGGACTTAAGGTCGTTGTTGCTTTGTGCCCTGTATGCCGGTGTTGCGTTCAGGGGCGTTGCAAGAAACAGCAGTTGAGCAAGTCTGGCCAGGCATGAGTAACGCTCTGATTATCAGTCGGTTTCGACATAGTCACAGGCCGGCAATTCAAGGGTAGGGGTCGTTCGGTAGGCGGCTACCGCCCTGGCCATTGTCGAGGCCGGCTTCTGAACAATTTCTCAGACTCGGACTTGGGCGACGGCCGACACGAGTTCGCAGGCTTTTCTCGAAACTAGTTCCTTTGCGGTTGCAGGGGCAGGTTCAGGTGCAGTGACTCGTACGCGCACCGACGCAGTGGCCGAGGCAGGCCGGGAAGCACTAACCGAAGCAGGCGCAGAAGTCGGTGTCGAATTGGCGACCAAGGCCGTTACCGCCGCAGGTGGTGCCCAGGGCAGTACCGGGGGTGAAGCACTGGTTGACTTTTGTGCGCAATCGGGTAGAAGTATGCCTGTAATGTTGGGCGCACTCGTCGTATCTATGCGGCCCAAGCAGTGGGTTAAGAACCTGCTTGTCTTTGCGGGCCTGATTTTCTCGAAGAACCTTATGCATGGACCGAGTGTGTTGCGTTCATTTGCCGGGTTTGTTTCGTTCTGTCTTCTCTCTGGTGCGGTCTATATCATCAATGACCTGGTTGACAAGGAGCAGGACCGAAGGCATCCGACCAAGAAGGATAGGCCAATTGCCTCAGGACGGGTACCAGGGCCGGTTGCGCTCACCGGCGCCGGTCTTGCGGTCGGTGTCGCATTTGTGGTCGGGTTTGCCCTTGACTGGCGATTCGGTTTTGTCGGGCTTGTTTACTTCGTCATGCAGCTTGCGTACTCGCTGAAGTTGAAGCAGGTGGTTGTGCTGGACGTGCTCATCGTTGCGCTTGGGTTTGCCCTGCGGGCGATTTCGGGTACCTACGTAGTGCATGTGCGAATTTCGCCGTGGCTGTTTATCTGTACCATTCTTCTGGCGCTGTTTGTGGCATTGGCCAAACGCCGGCATGAGCTTGTATTCCTGGAGGGTGGAGGGATATCACACCGCAGCGTGCTTGGTAAGTACAATGAGACGCTTTTGGACCAGATGATTGCGGTGGCGACTTCGGCTACCGTCGTTGCTTACTGTCTGTACACGATCGCACCCGAAACCGTGGAGAAGTTCGGGACCAACAAGCTGTATCTGACTTTTCCGTTCGTGCTCTACGGTATCTGCCGGTATCTCTATCTTGTATATCGCAAGGACCTGGGCGGAACACCGGAGAAGGTGTTGTTTTCTGACGTACCGCTGCTGGTTGATATCTTCCTGTGGATGGCAACAGTGGTGGTAATTCTGTACGTCCGTTTCTAGAGGTTCAGTCTGAACCATGCCGGCGCACGTCGGCAAGCAGAGTGTAGAGGAAGAGCCGACGGTTGATGTTCAGACGGCAGTCTTCAAGCCGGCTGGCGAGGAAGAGGTTTTCCTGGTGCAGGTAGTCGAGGGAGGATGCTGCCGCCTTGGCTCTGATTGCAGGGTTGTGGCGGGCATAGCCGGTGCCAATGCCGAGCTTGGCGAGCAGGGCCTGACGGAAAAGAAATAGCAGGGTGAAAGTGACGGTGGCCAGTGGGGTTTGGTCGAGCCGCGTCATTGTCACAAGCACGTCCCGTTCACTGGCCCGGGGAAGCGAGAAGAATTCCAGCACCGGAGCGGCAAGGAAGTCATCGGGTTCGTTCAGGAAGCGCAGGGCGCGGCCCGGAGAGCCGTCTGCGACCAGCGCGGCGAGTTCGGCTTCCTCGGGTTTGATGCCAGTCTTTTCGGTCAGCCATTGCTGCAGTTTTTCTGGAGTAATGGGTGAAAATCTAACCAGTCGGCATCTTGACCGAATTGTTTCGAACAGCAGGGTTGGACGGTCGGTAGTAAGGATGAGGGCGGTCTGGCGCTGCGGTTCCTCGAGAGTCTTGAGGAATGCGTTGGCCGCCTCCGCGGTCATCCGGTGGGCGTGAAGGATTACGAAGAAGCGATGTCGAGCGAGCAGTGGTGGCTTGGTCATTTCCTGTCGTAGCCAGCGGACCACTTCGATGGAGATGGTGTGCTTCGGGTCGGGTTCGGGCTGAGCCTTACCGAGCTGGTAACGCTCGGATGCTTCGAGCGTCTTCTGGAGCGCGCCTGCCATTTCGTCTTCGTCATCGGCGGTGCGTTTCTCAGGGCGGACAGGGAAGAACACCCGGACGTCAGGATGGTGGAGCAGCGTAATGGTGCGGCAGGAGGAGCAACGGCCACAGGATACCAGGCTCTGGCTCTTGGATTTCGAGTTTTCGGCCAGCAGTCTAGTCCCGGATTTCAGTTCTGGCTTTGGGGCTTTGTGCTCCGCTGAGGTGAGCGGCGGTCGGGTTTCGCAGTTTGCGGCCCGAGCTAGGAGCAGGGCCGCAGTGCGTTTTCCTACACCAGGCGGGCCGGCAAAGAGAAGAGGAGGAAAGCGCCCGACCTTGAGGATCGCGTCGAGCAGTGCCACAGTTCGTTCCTGGCCGATGAGACCGTAGTTGACTCTTGGAGCCGAACTCCTGGCGCTGGACATCAGAGTTTTGGCGGCGGGATAACGGGTGCAGTGAAACTTGCTCGTTTCAAAACCGGCAAGCCTCGTCTCGCAGGTCCCGACACCAGGCAGCGGAGCCGGAGACCGGCTTTCCGGATGTGTAGCTTACTTATGGTGCGAGCCAGAGTAATGGGTCGGTTGGTTGGCCTTGTCGGCGGATTTCGAAGTGAAGAAAGTCCCGGGTTCGGCCGACCGGCGAACCGGCAGGTATCTCCGCACCCGGCCGCGCGAGAATATCTTCGAGGTTGCCATAAAGTGTGTAGAATCCACCACCGTGGTCCAGTATCACAAGTCGGCCGTAGCCCATGAACTGGTCTGCGTACACTACCTTGCCGGAAGCGATCGCCAGGGCCGGTGTTCCGGCCGATGTCCGGATGTCAATACCCGAGCTTGTCGTCTTGGTCTTATAAACGGGGTGGGTCTGAGGACCAAAACGGGTGATGAGTTCGCCTCGAACCGGCCAAGGTAACTTGCCGCGGTTCTGTTCGAAGAAATGACCGCCAGCGGATGCCTGTGCACGTTCCTTTTCGAGGTCGGCAATCAGCGCTTGGAGTCGTTGGGCCGCTTCGTCGAGTTCGCGTTCGAGCTTCAGTTTGGCGTCCCGTTCGGTACGGACTTTTGCGACCATCGCTGACTCGGCTCGACAGGACGAGGCGAGCAGCGATTCGCTGGCGAGCCGTTCAGCCTTCAGCTTTACGAGGTCGTCGCGAGCCGCAATCAGTCGAGATTGCTGTTCGAGCTGGCTGGCCCGGAGCCGGATCAGTTCTTCGGCAGTTCGGCGATCGGCCCGTGCAACCCAGCGCAAGTGCATCAGACGACGATAGACGTTCTCGACTTGGTCGGTGGCCAGTACCGCCTCAAGCGGCACCAGCCGGCCGTATTTGTAGATGTCTGTCAGACGCTCGGCCAGGTCCTGCCGGCGTGCCTCGATTCTTCTTGCAGTTTCCTCGACCTGACGGGCAACCTGGCCGACCTGCTCGGTTCGGTCAGCAAGCTGGACGTCAAGCTGGTTGATGTAGCGCCGGGCTGCAGCGATTTGTGCGCGCAGGGCTTCGAGTCGGGCCAGGCTGGTCTTCTCGGTTTCGGTCAGGCGTTCGATCTGTTGCCGGGTATCTTCAAGCTCGCGTTTGGTCTCGCCGAGCTCGCGCTGGTGTTCCTTGATGCGCTGTTCAAGTTCAGCGAGGTCGGCACCGGCTGATGACAGCACGAGTCCACAGAGCGCGAGGACCGTCAGTATGGGCCAGGTGAGGCGACGCGGGTTCACCGTGAGATCCGGTCAAGAGCAACAAGCGACCCGGCGAGTCCGAGCAGGGCTCCAAGTCCGAGGTTCGCGGCCAATAGAGTCCAGACCGGAACGACCGGAGCAGGCAGAACTGTGGCTGCAACCCAAGCAAGAAGGAGAACAGCGGTAAAGGCGCAGGCGCCGGCCAGGATTCCTTGGACTATGCCCTCGAGAATGAACGGCGCACGTACGACCGAACGGCTCGCGCCGACGAGTTCCATGATTTCGATCTCCCGGGCACGACTTGAGATTGAGCTGTCCACGGTCTGGAACACAATGAAGGCGACCGCAAGCGATACGATGGCCAGGATTCCGAGACCAAGCCAGACCGTTGCGCGCAAGAGCCGGTTTAGCCGGACAAGACCTTCTTGGCTGGACCAGACTTCACTGACGCCAGGCAGAAGTCGTACCTTGGCTTCGATGTCAGCCAGAAGCGCCGGGTTAGAGAAGCCGGGCTGGAGCGAGACGCGGATCGATGCGGGCAGGGGATTGGAGCCAAGCGCGGTGACAAGTGAGGAGTCTTCGCCGAGCTCGGCAACGAGTTCGGCCAGTGCTTCTTCCCTTGATACGAATCTGGTATCGGCGACCCCGGTTATGCAGCGAATACGGTCCCCAAGAGACTGGGCATCCGCATCTTCGGTCAGGAATACGTGCAGTTCGATGTTCCGGCCTGCGGAACGAACAACAACGCCCAAGTTCACCGCCAAGACCAGGAAGATGCCGAGCAGGGTGAGACAGATTGCCTGGACTGTGGTAGCAAGGGCGAAGGTCGCCCGGTTGCGGCTGATGCTGCGGCCGGTTTCAGAAAGAATGTGCCTAGCCGACATCGCGTACAATCCTTCCGGCGTCGAGTGTGACGCATCGCCGGTGCGAACCCAGAGCGAGCTCGGAGTTGTGTGTGCACATGACAACGGTTGCGCCACGGTAGTTTGCATCTTTGAGCAGGTTGAGAATGTCAGCTGCACCTTTGGGGTCAATGTTGCCGGTCGGTTCGTCGGCAAGCAGAAGCTCCGGCTCCTTGACCAGTGCCCGGGCGATGGATACCTTTTGCTGTTCACCGCCGGAGAGCTCGTGGGGATAGGCGTCCCGGCGGTGCGTGAGACCGAGCTGGATCAGTGTTTCCTGAATCCTTGCGGGAATCTGCTCTTCCTTCATGCCGATTGACCGCAGGACGAACTCCAGGTTCTCGTAGGTCGTGCGGCCGGCAAGCAGCTTGAAATCCTGGAAGATGACGCCGATGCGCCGGCGCAGAGCCGGAATCTCGCGCTTCGAGATGTTGCCGAGGTCGTAACCGAGTACGGAAATCTTACCCGAGTCGGGCAGCTCGGCTCGATACAAGAGGCGGAGCAGGGTAGTCTTGCCCGCACCGGTTGCGCCGAGCACGAACACGAAGTCGCCTCTGCCAACCCGCAGACTGACATCGGTCAGCGCTGGCCACGAGTTGTGATACAGTTTAGAAACGCCCTCAAGCTCAATGGCAAGGGAGGAGTCCGAGACACGGTGGTCAGACATATGCTAGCTGAAGTACCATTTGAGCAGAGCCCGGCATGCCATGATGCCATCCCGGGGCCCGATTTTCTTGCCGACGCGGCGTGCACGGTAAGCGATTGGAACCTCGACGATGCGGGCACCAAGTCGTAAGAGCTTGGCAGTGATTTCCGGCTCGACCTCGAAACGGCGCGCGGTAAGGTTGAGACGCAGAAACAGTGGCCGGCGGATTGCCTTGTAGCAGGTCTCCATGTCGGTAATCCGGCCGCCGAACAGCAGGTCGGTGAGGAACGTGAGGAAGTAGTTGGCAAGGCGGCTCAAAAACAGGAATTTGCTTCGCCCCCGGAAACGCGAGCCATAGACGGCGTCTACATCCTGGTCCGCGAACGGTGCGAGTAGTCTGGGATAGTCGTTTGGGTCGTATTCCAGGTCCGCGTCCTGAATAATGACGACGTCGCCCGATGCGGCGCGAAGACCGGTTCGAATTGCCGCGCCCTTGCCCTGGTTCGTGGCATGGGTGACTACGCTGATACCCGGAATGCTTCTGAGTACTTCGAGCGTGCGGTCCAGAGAGTGATCGTCCACCGCAATTATCTCCTTTTCTACCGGCACGCGCTTCACCTGTTCGATGACATCGGCAACAGAAGCCTCTTCGTTATACACCGGCATCACGACCGAGAGTTTCATTGCATTCCAGCATATGCTTCGTGCGCCGCCGGGAGTTCATCCAGCGACACCCAGCGGCCTGCTTCGCGCCGCGAACAAGCCACTGACTCAAGGCAGCGAATGACGTTCAGACCAAGCCGGTCGTTGCTCTGCGGTGCTGTGCGCATCAGGCAGCAGGTAACAAAGTCGCAGCACTGCCGAAAAAGCGGCTGGTCGGCAGGTGCCGGACTTTGCTGTTCGACAATGGTGTGAGTACCGAGTGTGCCGGTCAGTGCGAAGCGCCGAATACGCTGACGCTGCCATGCGACCCGACATCGAGCGCGTACTTCGTCCACAAACAGGAGCTCGAATTCGGCACAGTTCGGTCCAGAGTCCAGGGCGCGGCTCGCGACCGGGAGTCCGAACAGGCTCACCACCATCGCAATGTCATGAGGGCCCAGGTCAAAGAGCACGTCGGCACGCTCTCGCTCCGCAGGCCCGGTTGACGTACGTACCGATTCAACCCGAAGCGGACGGCCCAGGCTGCCTTGGGTGAGCGCTGAGACAAGGACGGTGAACTGCGGTTGGTAAAGCGCGGTGTGACTGACCGCAAGGATTCGGCCGCGTGCCGCCGCGAGCGCAACGAGCCGACGTGCCTGGCTGACAGTATGGCACATCGGTTTCTCGACGAGAACGTCCAGCCCGGCCTCAAGACAACGGCTGGCAAGGTCGAAGTGAGTGTAATCCGGGGTGGCGATGACTATCGCGCCAACAAGTCTATCTTCGAGTAGCGGCTCAAGCCCTGTATACAGACGGACCTGTCTTGATTGTCTGCAAGACCGGATTTCAGAGTTCGGACTGAGAGCGGCAGGGTTCGTGTCGGCCATGGCCTCTACCCTACAGGAGGGAATCCGGGCCAGTACCTGGGCGTAGTTCCAGCCCCAACGACCAAGACCTACGATGCCGACTTCAAGCTGCCGGCGTTGTCTTACACCGGATTCGGTCTGGACAGGCACAGTCAGGTCGCCAGGCCCGTATCGGCCCGAGTCTTCGCGCTGTGAGCGTGCTCGATGGTTCATCTGCGAGCTTTCACGTGCTGTTCGAACCAGGCGATGGTGGTGCGAAGGCCCTGTTCCAGAGAAACGGCTGGAGTCCAGCCGAGGAGCCGACCGGCCCGGGATATGTCAGGCTGGCGCTGTCTTGGGTCGTCTTCAGGCAGGGGCAGAAACTCAAGTCGGCTCTTGGAGCCGGTCAGCTCTTGGACGATACGGGCAAACCGCAGGATGGTGAATTCCTGCGGGTTGCCAAGATTCACGGGCATCGGGTCAGAGCAGGCGGACAGTTTGAAGAGCCCGCTGACCATATCGGATACGAAACAGAAGCTGCGGGTCTGGCGGCCAGAGCCGTAGATCGTCATCGGCCGGCCGGTCAGGGCCTGATGGATGAGGTTTGGTACTACCCGGCCGTCGCCAAGCTTCATGCGTGGGCCGTAGGTGTTGAATATCCGCGCAATGCGTGTTGGAAGACCGTAGCACCGGTGATATGCCATAGTCAGTGCTTCGGCATAGCGCTTTGCCTCGTCATAGACCGAACGCACGCCGACCGGGTTGACGTTGCCCCAGTACGTTTCAGACTGGGGGTGTTCCAGAGGGTCGCCGTACACTTCGGATGTTGAAGCAAGGACGAAAACCGCCTTTCGGCGACGGGCAAGTTCGAGCAGGTTGCGCGTTCCGACGGCACCAGCCGCTAGGGTGGCAAGCGGCAGCGCGAGGTAGTCTCGGGGTGAGGCCGGTGATGCGAGGTTGAAGATGACGTCCGGGGTCTTGAGTGCCGGCAGCGGACGAGCGATGTCTGCCCGGATGAACTCGAACGAACGGTTGTGCAGCAGGTGACTGATGTTGTCGCGGCGGCCGGTGATGAGGTTGTCCAGACAGGTCACTCTGAATCCGTGCGTGAGCAGCAGCTCGCACAAATGGGAGCCGATAAAGCCAGCTCCGCCTGCAACCAGCGCCCTCATTTTCGCTCTCGGTTCTCCGATCGCCAACCGGCAATCACCGGCCGACTCCGATGTAGGTGAAACCGAACCTCTCGACCTCCTGTCGTTCGAACAGGTTACGACCGTCGCAGATGATGGGTACACGCATGCGCCGCTTGAGGTCGGTAAGGTCGAGCCGGCGAAACTCAGGCCATTCAGTCAAGATTGCCAGCAGGTCGGCGTCGTCGGCCACCGCTTCAGCGGTCTGTGTGAATTCGATACCGGGTATGAGGCGACGGGCCCGTTCCATCGCCCGCGGGTCAAAGGCGCGTACGTGGGCACCTTTTGCCACGAACTCGGCAATGATGTCAATCGAGGGCGCGAATCGCATGTCGTCGGTGTTGGGTTTAAACGCGAGACCCAGCACACCGATGTTCTTGTCCTTCAGGTTCCAGAGGACGTTCTGTACTTTACGTACAAAGCGCCGTTTCATGTCGGCATTGATACGTTCAACCTCGCGCAGGAGGGCGAAGTCGTAGCCGAGCTCCTCGGCAATCCGGATGAAAGCACGCAGGTCTTTTGGAAAGCAGAATCCTCCGTAGCCGATGCCGGCCGCCAGGAATTCCGGGCCGATACGGTGGTCCATGCCCATGCCTTCGGTTACCCGACGTACGTCCGCGGCTGATGCCTCGCAGATGATGGCAAGGGCGTTAGCAAACGAGATTTTCATCGCAAGAAAGGCGTTGGATGCGTGCTTGATGAGCTCGGCCGAGGCGAGGTCGGTAAACAGGAGCGGTGCTTTGATTGGTGCATACACTTCCCTCATCAGGTCCCGCGCACGGTCAGATTCGACGCCGACGACGATGCGGTCCGGTTCGAGGAAGTCTTTCACCGCTGAACCTTCGCGCAGGAATTCGGGGTTCGAGGCCACATCGAATTGGACGCCGGCCCGGTTGTAGCGTTCGATTGTCGTACGGATCCACTTGTGGGTCTGGACTGGAACCGTGGATTTCTCCACGATGAGATGATATTCGTTCATGCTTGCAGCAATTTCCCGACATACGTTTTCAACTGAGGACAGGTCGGGCTCGCCCGATTCAAGAGTCGGGGTACCGACCGCGATAAAGCAGACGACCGAGTCCTGGACTGCGCTCCTGATGTCAGTTGTGAATCTGAGTCGGCGAGCCCGGACCGTCTCCCGGATAACGTCTTCAAGTCCGGGCTCGTAAATCGGCATTTCACCGCGGGTGAGGACGGCTACCTTGTCGGCGTCACTGTCAACGCAGACTACTTCGTGGCCGACCTTGGCCAGGCAAGCGCCTGAGGTAAGGCCGACATACCCGGTTCCGACCATTGCGATTTTCATATCGGCACTATATTTGCTGCACCGGCAAAGTCAAGCAAAGAGCAGTCTGGGCACCGGTCGGGACTACAGTCAGGTGTGGAATTCGAGAATGTCCCGGTCCTGGCATACGTGGTTGCGTTCGACCCGCTGACCATCGTGCGGGCCGGGTGAGCGTCCTGTGCCACCGGCACGCCAGAGACGGGCAAAACTCAGGGATGCGGCAATGTCCTTGTGCAGGTGGTATGCCACGTCTATGACTGTGGCACCGGCTTTTAGGATGACCGGGTCAGTAAGGTCGGGCGGCTTGCCGGGCTTCTTGGTGTAAACCCTGATAATGCCGAGCGAGACGAATAGCCGACGCTTGAGTTCTTCCAGTCCGGCACCGGACTGGACCGAGACTGGCAGGATATCGGTGCCGGGCAGGAGTTCACGGAGGACCGCCAGCCGGTCAGCAGCGGCCGGGTCGTCACTCTTGGAACCGCAGAGAATGACCGGCTTTGAGTTCTGCGGCGGCTGGGGAACCGGGACCGGGATACGGGCAGCGGCAAGGAACGCGCGGGTCTGTTCGGTTGTTTCAAGCACGGCGTCGTCCGAGACGTCAAGGAGCCAGACCCCTAGGTCGGCAGTGCGAATGATGTGGTAGAGCCAGGCTGGCGAGTCAGCGACAATTGGCGGCGTGTCAACGAGCTGAATCTGGATGTCTTCGTACGGCATCATGCCAGCAGCCGGGACAGTGGTGGAGAAAGGATAGGGCGCGACGACTGCAGGCAGGCCGGTGAGCGCGCTTACCAGTGCGGACTTGCCACAGTTCGGAGCACCGAATACCGCGGCCTGTCCGGCACCCTGTTTGTCAACGTGATACCAGTCGGAGCGTTTGGTCCCACTTTTTCCTGGGGCCGAGAGTTCTTTCCTAAGCCGGGCGATTCGAGACTTGATGTCAGCCTGCATCTTCTCGGTGCCCTTATGCTTGGGAATTGCCGAGAGCATCTCCTCAAGGCAGGCGAGTTTCTCTTCCGGTGCAACCGCCAGTCGGAACCGTTCCTCAGCTTTTTTGTACTCAGGCGAAAGATTGGCAGGCATTGAGGGAAAAGGAGCAACTGCCGGCTACCACTCGCAAGAGACGCAATGCCGCTTGCCAGAGCTGGTTGAGTGGTGGCAAGCGGTCGTTCACGGCTGGAGCAGAAGCCCGGGTTCGATATCCATGAACACGAGCCCGGAGATGAGTTTCGGGTAGAAGTCAGTTGACTTCTGGGGCATACGCTCGCCCCGGGCAGCGAGTTTCTCCACCTGCTCAGGCCGGGTTGGGTTCAAAAGGAACGCCAACTGGTTTTCGCCCGAATCAACCCGTGCCATGGCCTTATCCCAATAGCGTTCGTACCGGACGTGATTCTCAATTGCGTCCTGCGTGACACCTAATATCCCCTCGATAATCACCGAGTGCAGAACCGAGACATCAAGCTGGCGATAGTCTTCGCTTCGGTCCGGACTGAAGAAGCGGGCAATGCGGTAGGGCTCGGCCAAGCGCAGAAGGTGGGCCTTGCCGCGACCGGCGTACAGGACGAAGGCGATACCGTTCCGGTACTTGGCGAGTTCAGCCTGGGTGACTTGTTCTGACATCGGGGTTATAGTAAAAGCGTCGCGTAGCCGGGCAAATAACGAGCTCAAGTCAAGGTTCGCAAGCCCGAAGACAAGCCGGTGAGTTGGCAGAATGACGAGTCCTGGGTCTACGATGTTGACAAAGGCCGAAGTCTTGAACCGCACAGCGGCTTCTTGTGGCACAGTACCCTGACGTTCGCATTCCTGCCGGTATGTGAGCGCAGTTTCGTACCGGTGGTGTCCATCGGCAATAAGCAGTCTTTTGCCGGCCATCTCGCGACGAACCGCAGTAAGCCTTTCCGGGTCAGTCATGATCCACATGCTGTGGACAACGCCATACTCGTCGGTTGCTCGGACGTCCGGTTCCTTGGATGAGGCAAGCAGCTCGTCAACCCTGTGTTCCGGGTCAGCATAGAGCATGAATATCTGCTCGTAGTCCTTGCGGGTGGCACGGAGCAGGTTGAGGCGGTCGGCCTTGGGCTTGGATAGTGTAAACTCATGGGGCATGACCGTGCCCCGCGAGAACTCTTCGACCCTTACCGCGCCAACAAAGCCCTTCCGGATGAGTCGTCTGCCAGCATGTTCGAACTCCTCGTGTAGTACGTAGAAGGCTGGACGCTGGTCGCGGATAAGAGTGCCGTCCTCAAGCCACTGCCGGCATAATGCGGCAGAGCTGGCATAGGGGTCTGGCTCACTCGAAAGTATCAGTCGGACGAAATTGGCAGGGTCCCGCTTTAGGTAGTCGTCACGCATCTCGGGCGTGATCTTGTCGTAGGGCTGAGTTACGACGTTATCCAGTTTGCCGATTTTCTTGATGTTATAACGAATACCCGGAAATGGTCTTATATCAGCCATTGGTTTCTCGGTCCTTTCCGACTAGTTCTGCAGTGCCTCAATTACCCGCTCGGCGATCTGCACGCCGGCCCGGTCCTGGCCTTCTTTGGTCTGAGCGCCGATATGGGGAGTACCTATTACGTTGGGCAGTGTGAAGAGCTTGTAGTCCTTCGGCGGTTCGGACTCGAATACGTCAAGTGCAGCTGCGCCGACATGACCGGATACAAGTGCCTCGTAGAGTGCTTCTTCGTCAACCACGCCGCCACGGGCGCAGTTTACGATGACCACACCCTTTTTCATCTTGGCGATGGTGTCCCGGTTTATCATGTGCGTGGTTTCGGGAGTTTTCGGCACGTGGAGCGATATGTAGTCAGCCTGAGCGAGGAGTTCGCCAAGTTCACATTTCGTGCCATATGAGCACTCCTTGACAAACGGGTCAAGAACCATGACGTTCATCCCCATTGCGACTGCGCGCTTGGCAAGCTCGGTACCAATACGGCCCGAACCGATGAGTCCGAGTGTCTTGCCGTATAGCTCAGTGCCCTTGAACGCCTTTTTCTCCCATTTCTGGGCGCGGAGTGATGCAGTTGCCTGGGGAATCGAACGGGCACAGGCAAGCATCAGGCCGAGTGCCAGTTCGGCGACCGAGACTGATGTTGCAGCAGGTGTATTGACGACCTTGATCTTGCGTTCATCGGCCGCTTTCTTGTCAACATTGTCGAGGCCAACACCAGCGCGGCCGATGACCTTGAGGTTTGTGCCGGCGGCGATGATATCGGAAGTGACTTTGGTAGCACTACGAACAATGATGGCGTCATAAGCCGAGATCACCTTCCTAAGTTCGTCCGGCGGCAGGCCTGGGCGTTCGTCAACCTCGAACCCGGCGGCCTTGAGCAGTTCGACACCTTTCTTGGCGATTGGGTCGGTGATGATTATCTTCACGGATTCTCCTTTTGGTCTGGTCTTGTTTGTAGTCCAATGCTAGCCGGGCAGCAGGATTTGTCAATGGCCCTTGTGCCGGTGATGATCGAGTACACCACCAGGCTTGATTTGAGCCCGGTTGTGAGTAGCCTTGGCCGTGGTCAGCTTGGTCAACGTTGCGGTCGAGTTTGGGACCCAACTACTGTATCGGGATGTGAATCTCGTGCTCGGTTCAGAGGATCGAGTGGGACTTGTGGGCCCGAACGGATCAGGTAAGTCAACGATTCTGAAGTTGATTGCCGGTGAGGTGAGACCCTGTTCAGGTAGGGTGCAAATAGCTCGGGGTCTGCGCATCGGGTACCTACCCCAGACGGGTGCGGTGGTGGGAGACCGAACAGTGCTTGAGGAAGCGATGACAGCATTCGCTTCGCAGGACCGGGTGCGTCGTCAGATGGTTGAGTGCGAGCAGAAAATGTCCAAGCAGGACCTTGAGGAATCTCAGCTGCGAGTTCTGCTTGACCAGTACGCGCATCTTCAGCATCAGTATGAGGTTGCGGGCTACGATTGCGAAGCACGGGCTAAGAAGGTGCTAACGAGTCTGGGATTCGGGCAGGAGGACCTTGGTAAGCGGGTAAAAACTCAGAGTGGTGGGTTTCAGGTGCGGCTGATGCTGGCGCGGATGCTTCTCTCCGAGCCGGACCTGTTGCTACTGGATGAGCCGACGAACTACTTGGACATCCGTTCGATTGAATGGCTCGAGGGCTATCTTTCCCGGTATCGTGGCGCACTGATCATGGTTGCCCACGACCGGTATCTGCTGGACAGTCTGGTAAAGCGTATCTGGGCCATCGAAAAGCCGAAAGTGCTTGTATTCAAGGGCAACTATTCGCAGTATCTTGCCGACAGGGAACAGCGGGAGCAGCGGCAGCAGGAGGCATACGAGCAGCAGCAGGCTTTCATCCGGCGTACAGAGGCTTTTATCGCCAAGTTCAAGGGCCGTAAAGATACGGCGCCCAGGGCGATGTCACGCCAGAAGATGCTCGACAAACTGGAGCGCATCGAGCCGGTCCGGGATGCAAAGACGATAAGAATCGCGTTTCCCGAATCAGAGCCAGTGTACGGCCGGGCCTTCGAACTGAGGGGTGTGGCGCATGCGTTCGGTGGACATCGGGTGTTTGCGAACGTAAACCTCACAGTCGGAGGAGGAGAGAAAGTCGGGGTCTTCGGGGCTAACGGCTCGGGTAAGACGACGTTCCTGCGGATTCTTGCCGGTCGTCTCAAACCCACAACCGGCGAGGTTTGGTTGAGCCGGAAAACCAGGACAGCGTACTACGAACAGGGCGCAGAAGACCGGTTGGAGGAAGACTTGACCGTACTGGAGACGGTGATGATCGCCGGGTCCGGATACACTGAGAACCAGCTGAAGGGAATTCTTGGAGTGTTTCTGTTCAAAGGCGATGAAATCCTGAAGAAGGTTCGGGTGCTTTCCGGTGGAGAGCGGTCGCGGCTGGCAATCATCAAAGTACTCTTGACACCTTCGAACCTCTTGATTCTAGATGAACCGACAAACCATCTGGATATCCAATCGCGTCAGGTGCTGGTTGATGCCATCAGCCGTTACCGGCGGACTGTGGTGTTTGCGGCTCACGACCGATACATGCTTGACCGCGTCGCGGACAAGACTGTGCGAGTTGAGGGCGGTGAGGTTGTGCTGTTTCCGGGAAATTACGCGTATGCGGCTGCTCAGGTCAAGAGGGGGCAAAGCGTTAGGGCGGGCGTAGAAATCAAGAGGCAGAAACGAGAATCTGGTATCAGGGAATCTAAGAATCGGTCGCCAGGATCAGGAACCACTTTATCCTATGCCGGCCGGGTTGCAGAGCTTGAGCGCAGGCTTGCCGTAGTGCGGGAAGAATACTATCAGGCCAGGGAGCAGTTCGACCTTGGCCGGGCGCGGGAGCTTGCGCTTGAGGAACGTAGCATCCAGGAGGAACTCATCCGGGCCAGGGCAGTCGAGTTCGAAGACAGTGGGGCTGAGAGCGAAGCTCCGGATCGACGCGGATGAGAGACTTGCACAATATGAGGAAACATAAGAAGACAGCACAATATTGGGAGGCCGGTCACGAGAGCCGGACAGACTCGTTTGTCAACGTAATCAATGTTTTTTCGTGACAGGTGAGCGATGAAGTTCGGGGTCAGCTCGGCCAAGGAGCAGGCTCTGGAGCGCCGGCTCCAGGCACTCGGTATCAGGGAGCAGGATCTTGTCGAGCGGTTCGTGCGCTCGCGTGGGCCTGGGGGGCAGAACGTGAACAAGGTCGAGACCGGTGTTTACCTCAGGCACATTCCGTCCGGCATTGAGGTAAAGATGCAGCAGGAACGGTCTCAGGCACTGAACCGTTATCGGGCCAGGCAGGTGCTAGCTGACCGGTTTGAGGCCGCGGTACTCAGGCGCAGAACCGAGAAACAGGCAATGATTGACCGGCTGCGTAAGCAGAAGCGCAAGCGGTCAAAGCGGGCCCAGGAAAAGGTGCTTGCGGCCAAGCGCCGGCGGGCCGAGACCAAAGAGTTGAGGCGTCCGCCGTTTACAGACGAATAGCTTCGCTCGAGATTTCTACTTCGTGTGGTAGGCAGAGAGCCGGGGCACCAAGAATGTCGGACGAGCGGCAGTACAACGTTCTCAGCAGGGACAAAGGTGTGCCGCAGCAGTCCTGCAGCCCGCTATGCTAGGAGGCTGCGGGCAATGACGATCTTCTGAATTTCCGACGTGCCTTCGTATATTTCCATGCACTTCGCATCGCGGAAGTAGCGCTCAACTGGATAGTCTTTGGTGTAACCGTACCCGCCGAAAATCTGGACCGCCTCCTTGGTGACGAAGACTGCGGTTTCGGCTGCGAACAGCTTGGCCATTGCTGACTCAAGCGAGAACCGCTTCCGACCAGCTTCCTTCTGAAACGCCGCATTGTACACGAGCAGTCGGGATGCGACTATACGCGAGTGCATCTGAGCAAACTTGTCCTGAATCATCTCAAACTCGCAGATCGGCCGACCGAACTGCTTGCGCTCCTTTGAATAAGCAAGCGCCTTGTCAAGCGCGGCCTGAGCAATACCAACTGCCTGTGCGCCGATGTCAATTCTCGATACGTCGAGGGTACCCATCGCAACCTTGAAACCCTGGTTGACTTCGCCGAGAATGTTTTCCTTCGGAACCTGGCAGTCCTCGAAAATGAGTTCACAGTTGGCGGTGGCTCGCAGTCCAAGAAGCTCCTCATGCTTGCCGACCGAGAATCCTGGGAATGTCTTCTCGACGATGAATGCAGTCACGCCTCTCGCACCAGCGCCCGGGTCGGTCTTGGCAAAAACGATGAACACGTCTGCGGCGCCACCGTTGGTAATGAAGCGCTTGGAGCCGTTCAGAACATAGTGGTCTCCCTTGAGCACAGCTTTCGTCTCCATTGCAGCCGGGTCTGAGCCGCAGTTCGCTTCGGTTAGACCGAACGCACCCAGCAGTTCGCCTTTGGCCATTCTAGGCAGGTAGTGCTGCTTCTGAGCGTCGGTGCCCCAGTTCGCGATGGGCCAAGAGGCGAGCGAATTGTGGACTGCGGTGATGACGCCAGTTGAGCCGCAGGCGCGGGATATCTCCTCGACAGCAATCGCCAGGCTGATAAAGTCGAAGCCAGCGCCGCCATACTGTTCTGGAATTACCATACCCAGTAGTCCGAGCTCGGCCATTTTCCTGATCGACTCATGAGGGAATTCGCCGGTCTTGTCGATCTCTGCGGCTCTAGGCTCCAGCTCGTTAGTGGCGAAATCCCGGGCCATATCCTGGACCATCTTCTGTTCTTCAGTCAGGTTGAAATCCATCTTTCCTCCTTCGGAAAACGTTCGAGGGACCGAGAGTCAGGTCTGCTGGCGAAAAGCAAGGCCTGCTTCTGCACCTGAACCAAGAAACCCTAAAGCCTCTGGTCCCCGTCCTATGCATCTTTTGCTGCTTCTTTCAGAACTTCCTTGGCGATTATCATCCGCATGACCTCGGAGGTGCCCTCGCCGATTTCACCAAGCTTGGCATCCCGGTATACGCGGCCGAGGGAAAGTTCGTCCGAGAGGGCTGGCCAGCCGATTGCAGCGATGGCCGCACCCGTGGCTCGAACCGCGACCTCAGAGGCGTAAAGCTTGGCAAAGGCGCATTCCTTATCGGCCCGGATGTTAGCATCCTTCGTCACCGCGGCGTGATAGACAAGCTGACGGGCGGCCTCGACTTCCATCGCTACGTCGGAAATTGTCTTGGACTGCATCTGACTGACTTTTTTCTGCTGGCCGAACCATTTGACAAGGTCATCCAGGGCAGCTTGAGCCATGCCCAGGCAGAATGCGCCGATTGAGATGCGGCCACCGTCCAGGGTCTCCATGAAGATACGGTAACCGTCGTATTCCTGGCCGAGCAGATTCTCCTTTGGTACTAGCATGTCTTCGAATGCAAGCTCAACCGTATTTGAACCCCGAAGTCCGAGCTTGTTCTCCTCCGAAGCGACGGTGAAACCGGGTGTGGCGGTTTCGACGATGAAGCAAGTGATGCCCTTGCGGCCAAGCGAACGGTCAAGCGAGGCCGCAACGATGACCGTGCCGGCAAACGATGCCGAGGTTATGAAGCGTTTGGAGCCGTTGAGGATGTAGCCCGAATCGGTCTTCTTGGCAGTGGTCTCGATGCCGGCGGCGTCTGAGCCGGCGTTAGGCTCGGTAAGGCCGAAAGACCCAAGGAACTCACCCCGGGCCAGGCGTGGAATGTACTTCTCTTTCTGCTCCCTTGTGCCGAACTTGTAGATCGGATAGGTACCGAGCGATGTGTGGGCCGCAATCGTGATGCCGGTCGAGGCGCAGACCCGAGATATTTCCTCAACCGCAATCGAATACGACAGATAATCAAGTCCCATGCCGCCCAGTTCCTTAGGCCACGGTATTCCCAAATAGCCGCGTTCGGCCATTGCTTGGACACTCTGCCGGACGAAGTCGCCGGAAGCATCACAAGAGCGGGCATTTGGCGCAACGTGGTCCAGTGCAAAGCGCCGCAGTTCTTCCCTGAAAGATTGGTGTTGCTTTGACAGAATCATCGCACGCTGGAAATCCAGGAGGGACGAAGTCTGAGGAGCGCAGCAGCAAAGGAACCTGGGGCTGGGATTGGGAGACAGACACCGGTAACGGGTTTTCTCGGTTCGTGCCTCGCCCTTAGAATCTGGTGCTTCATATGTAGTAGTGTTCGGGGTCGATCTTTTCGCGCAGGAGTCGGAGTTCTCGCTTAGTCGGTTTGCGATTGATACCGACCTTGTCCGCAACCAGCAGTTCAAAGCCAGTCGCCGCTTTTACCTGCTCGACCGTGACCCCAGGATGGACCGCGATAAGACGCATGCGTTTTGACACTGGCTCGAAATCCATAAGAGCCAGATTCGTGACTACGCGATAGGGCCCGGTACCAGGAGGGAGACCGGCTGCTTCGCGTGCGCCTGGACCGGAGAGGTACCCGGGCGATGTCACAAAGTCCACCCTTGGGACAAACGAACGGGTATCGTGCCGACGCATGACGGTGATTGTCTTCCAGCAGAACGAAGCGACGTCGTTGGCTCCGCCCGACCCAGGCAGGCGGACTTTGGGCGGCCAGTATGGGCCGATGACGGTCGTGTTCAGGTTGCCATACATGTCAATCTGTGCGCCGCCCAAGAATCCATAATCCACAAACCCGCGGCAGGCGGTTTCCATGATGTCGCAGATTCCCGAGGCTGCTACTGCCCGGTGGAACGTCCGGGAGTCACCGACCCCAAGCGGCAACTGCTTGAGCGAAGCCCCGGTGCCACCGAACTCGAATATTGCCTGGAGATTCGGCGCGTGAGTGCGTTTGGCAAGAGCAGCGGCAAGCATTGGAATGCCAGTGCCGACGAACGCGGTCTTCGAATCCTCCATCAGGTGAGAAGCAAGACAGATGAGAAACTCGGTGTCATTGTACGGTGCCATTGTCTGATTCATTACCTGCCTCCAATCTGGGCTTCGAGTTCGCGCAAGCGGTCCAAGCCGACCAGCTCGATGTATTCTTGGTGATTCTTCGGACCATAAACCCACTTATCCAAGTACGCCTTGGTCTTGACCGGGTCGGCAGAGTCCTTGAGGAACTGTTGCAAGTGCTCACCGTCTCGCCAGTATCGGTAGCACATCTCGCCCGGATGAGACCCATACTTGGCCTCCACTACAGCATCAACCAGGTAATACGGGATGATGGTCTGTTCGGGGTACTTGCGGATCTTGTCGGTTGAGATGATTTCCTCCGTTGAGACAATGAGCTTTTTCGAAGCCCGGGCCATTTCAGCCGCGAAGCCAGAAATGCCATCAATCTGACAGTTGCCATAGCGGTCGGCCCGGTGAACGTGAATCAGTCCCACGTCTAAATAGTGCGCGGGAATAAGACACACGGGTTTGCCGGTGAACGGGTCGGGCACCACTTTTGCGGCTGAATACCTCAGGGTATCGGTACCGAGCATCGAGCGCACCGGCAGAAACGGTACGCCCATTGCCGCAGCCTTGAAGCGCCAGGTGATGGCACCGTTAGACCATTCTGCGGTCTTGACCCGGCCGGACTCCACGGCCCGGCGCAGACATGACGAAATACCGTAAACTTCCCAAGCGACATAGGTGATGTCCAGAGTATCCACCAGGTCGGCGGCAAGCAGGAGGTCAATCTCGTGGATGCCCTGGCCCGCGACGCGGAGATGCTTCTTGCCCTGACGCACGAGCTCGCGCACGAGTGACATCGGTGCCCGGACCGTACCGTACAGCTCGGTGCCGATGTAATCGCCGTCGGACACGAAACGACTGATCGCTTCATGCTCGGACATGACCTTGTCGGTCATGCCGGTGTTCTTCCTAGTGTGAACCCATTCCCGGAAGCCATCCGGGTCAGGCGGCTGGAACAGCTCGGCTGTGCCCGATTCAATAACTTCCATTGTATCCTCCTGTTTTTCGGGACCGGAGCCTGGTGAGCAATGGCAATCATAAGGTGGCTTCAGCGCAGACTGCATGTTAGACGAGACAGCCTGTCTGTCAACACTGAGCTTTGGGCGTCCTTGACTCCAAAGTTGCAGTGGTTATCTTCTCGTGGCCCGGCAATGGACCCCAAGCTAAGCGTCGTATTTGTGAACTACAATTCGACCGATTCTCTAGTGCGTGCGCTGGCATCGCTTGAGCACACGCGTGGCGACGTCGGAGTTGAGGTTATTGTGGTTGACAATGGTTCAGATGACCAAGCTTCGCTTCGGATGGCGTGTGGCAACGCAGGGGCGAGGCTTGTTGAGCTTGGCCGGAACCTGGGATACGGTGCGGCCGCCAATCGCGGCGCCAGACTGGCGCGGGCGCGGTATCTCGCGGTTGCGAATCCGGACGTTGAGTTTCTGCCCGAAGCGGTCTCAGCGCTAGTTAGATTTCTCGATGAGTACGAGCACGCCGGAGTTGTCGGCCCCAGGCTTGAATACCCGGATGGCACTTTTCATCCGTCGGCCCGCAGACTGCCGAGACTTCGCTACGTGTTGGCTGGTCGACGGTCGCTGCTCAGTCGAATCTGGCCCGGATATCCACAGGCTAGGAAGTTCCTATATCTTGGGGCTGAGGATACACGCGAACCGGTCAAAGTTGAGGCGGTAGTGGGCACGTTCATGGTGTTTCGGCACCAAGCGTTTGATGAAGTCGGGGGGTTCGATGAACGGTTCTTCATGTTTGCCGAGGACGTGGACATCTGTCGGCGGCTGGGCCGCAACTGGGGCGTATATTTCCTGCCGCAGGCCCGGGTCGTGCACGCAGTTGGAGCAAGTCGACGCCGAGCGCAGCGTTTGAGTGAATTCCATCGCCTGAGGTCTCACCGGCTCTTCTTCATTGACGGGGCTGGTTACGGACGCCGGATTCTGCTTGACCTTCTGTTCGTTGCCTATACGGCGGCATTATTCGCCGCGCAGACAATCGGGATCCAGGAATACGAGCATTCGTGGAGGCAGGGGAAACGCAGACTGCAAGCCACGGAGAGTAGGAAATGAACATCGGCTATGCCCTGATTCCTTTAGTCTTCGCCGCGCTGGTTGTGGTCGCGGTTACACCGCTACTTATCCGGCTTGGCCGCCGGTACTCGCTCTACGATGAAGCAGATGACCGGAAGGTTCATCCGCATGGTATCTCACGGCTGGGCGGTATCGGAATTACCGCGGCCTTGGGGCTGGCTGGGCTCGCTGCCATGCAGTGGGGTGATTACCCTTTCACCGGCCGCCTCGCCTCTGGACTGGGGATCGGACTGGCGCCGGTCTTCCTGGTCTCATTATGGGACGACCTCAAGAGTTTGCCCTGGTGGGTACGGCTTGGCGTGCAGGCGGTGGGTGCCGGTCTGTTTGCAGTAATCGTCCCGCCAATGGACCGGCTCAACCTGCCTCTGGTCGGCACGTTTGAACTTGGGTTCTGGTCGTATCCTTTGGTTGTAGCTTGGCTAGTTCTGACAACCAATGCGATCAATTTCATTGACGGCCTGGACGGACTGGCCGCTGGTATTGCGGCGATTGCCGGAGTTGTGTTCATGATTGCCTCTTTCCGTGCCGGGTTTGTCGTCACGATGGCGCTGTCCGCGTCCCTTGTCGGTGCCTGCCTTGGCTTTCTGCCTTACAACTTTCCCCCGGCCCGGATATTCATGGGCGACTCCGGTTCAACCGTGCTCGGATTTGTGCTCGGGGTTATCGCTCTTGTCGGTGCGGGGAAGAATGTTGCGCTCGTTAGCCTGCTTGTTCCATTCATTGCGCTTGGAATACCTATTCTTGATACTATTGGTGCGATAATTCGCCGGACATATCGGGGACGCAGTATCTTTGAGGCCGACCGGAGGCACATTCACCACCGTCTGCTCTCGCTCGGTCTGGGGTACCGCCGTACCGTGGTGCTCCTGTATCTGGTTTCAGCCCTGCTTGGCGGTATCGCGTTGCTGCTTGCGACTGGGCCCAGGATGTCGGCGCTGTTCATTGTCACACTGGTCGCAGCCTGTTTCCTGCTTTTCTTTTCCGGACGGCGGGGCAGCTCCGTCCAGGAACCGAGATAGAACTACTACGCAATCACTGACGCCACGAGACAAGTGGAAAAGAGCTGCAAAGCTGGAAGGCAGCCCTGTATTGCTACCTTTCGTGTTGTGCGGCTTGGTGTTGCTGCTCGGCACTGTGGCCAGCGGAATTGACTGGAGCGGTTGTAGGGTTAGAATCTGTCAGCAGCTCTGATGGTTACGAACATACGTCCGGCAAGAGCCGCGATCAGTGCGGCCGTTTTGGCCCTCGGCTTTCTGTCAACATGCTCTGTCCTGGGCAAAGAGTCCATGTGGCAGACCTACACCAACACCAACTACATCAACGACATCGTAGCCGATGACTCGATGTTCGTCCTAGCGACCCGGGGCGGGCTCGTGTGGTTTGACCCGGGTCGGGTCTGGGCGTTGCAGAAGCTGGTTAACACCGATGGGCTGCCGGCAAACAACTGCCTTGCAGCCGCATTCGATTCAGCTGGCAACCTGTGGGTCGGGACTGATGGCGGTGGTCTTGCTGTTGTCCCGAAGGAATCGAGTTTCGCACTGGTGTATCGTCCAAACGACCTCCCGGAAAAGGTCACAGCGCTGGCTTGGGACCGCGACCGGCTGCTTCTTGGTACTGACCGCGGGCTTTATGTAGTTGAAGACCCGGATACCCCGCTTGACTTCTCGGACGACATCATAAAACACTACTCGGTCGCGACCCGTAGAGAACTGCTTAGCGACCGGGTGCTCTCGCTGGAGGTCGGTGACCGCTACTGGGTCGGGACTAACCAGGGTGTGACATCAGTTTGCCGCAGCCTGGAGAGCTGGACCGGGTATCGTCGGCCTCTTGGTGATTCAGTAAAGGCGATGGCGTTCTGGCGCGACAGTTTGCTGGTTGCTACCGAGCGCGGGCTCGCCGTGCTTGAGTCGAGTGGTTTCAGGCCGGTGTTCACCTTTGCCAAACCGCGGACGGTGTCTGATGTTGCGGTTTCCGGTCTGGACATCTACGTGGCGACCGATACCGGTCTGTTCCGGGGTGACGGAATGAGTCAGTATCGCTTCGAGCTGATCCTCTCCGCTGATGCCCGCTCGCTGCTGGTTCGCGACACGGTCTGGGTCGGCCTGGGCGGTAACGTGCAGGCGGGCCAGGGTCTTGCGTTCGCAGCAACCGGTCAGTCCTGGAGTGTACTCGGCCTACCGGGCATCAAGTCAGCCCAAGTATCGGCGCTTGCCTTCGATCCGGTCACCGGCAGTTTGCACCTGTGTCACTATCTTACCTCCTGGGGTTACAGCGCGGTCACGGAGATTAGGCCGGATGGTTCAATTCACACCAGGTCGAGTCCGCTTATCAACCCGATTGAGGTGAGCTGCGATTCGCGGGGCCGGGTATGGTTCGCCCACTTTGCGAGTGACGGCGGCCTGAGTGTCTATGACCCCGGTGCTGATACATGGGGCAGGGTTCAGTGGGGACCGAACTCCGGCTGGAACGTGATCGATGCATTTGGCATTGATCGTTATGACACCAAGTGGGTGTTCAACGGCGAGGGTATGGTGGTTGCGGTTGATTCCTCAGGCACCCGGGTGGAGTTTGACATTCCCGGTCTTGTGCCGCCACCGCGGGGCGGGTTTGACTTCGCCTTTGATTCGCGCGGCTGCGTGTGGCTCGGCCTGACCGTCGGACTGGTCAGGATTGATACCAGGGGTACGCTCCGGAACCGGGCCGACGATTCGTATTCCATCATCGCGAATGGCCTACCGGCAACCGAGGTCCGCTCGGTCGCAGCCGATCCGGAAGACAACATCTGGCTCGCCACGCCCCAGGGCGTAGCAGTGTGGGATGGTGCTGGGTTCCGGGTTTACACCAGCGCTAACTCCGGGCTGCTGGACAATAACGTCTACCGTGTACGAGCCGACCGGTCCGGCCGGGTGTGGTTTCTCTGTCAGAGCGGGCTTTCGATGTACGACCGGATTTCAGGTCGCTGGAACAACTACACCGCGCAGAACAGTGGACTTATCAAGAGCGAAGAAGGGATAACCGACTTTTACCAGGCACTGGAGATTGGTACGATAAGGGGAATCGTTGTGGTCGGAACCCAGCGCGGGGTCTCGCTTCTGAACATCGTGCCGGGCCAAGACACGGTTTCAGGTTTGCATATTCTGGTGTATCCCAATCCCTGTGTACTCGGGGTGAACGACCGGGTTGTGATTTCCGGATTGCCTGAGCAGTCGAGGGTTGAAATCAGGACACTGACCGGCATGCTCGTCGCCCAGCCGATTGTGGACCAAGGTATGCGGCGGGCTGTGTGGAAACCGGGAAGGGTCGCGACCGGGGTTTACCTTGTTGAGGTACTGAGTCCGGCCGGCATCAGAGTCGAGCGGCTGGCACTTGTCGGTCACTGACCGGACGTTCGACCCGGACTGGTAATGGGGCAGTTGCCGGGTATCGTCAGGAGCGGCGCGCTGGGTGACTACGCGGCACTCGCACATCCTCCTCGAGGGTTTCCTCCATGCACGACGAGAAGTAGGGGCATTGCGGGCAGCAGTCATCCTGCTTGAGGTTCTTCTTGGTTCGGCACAGCTCATACCCAGGGCAGGCATGACAACACATTACGGACTTACCTCCTTTCAGCTTGTTCCTAGGACGATGGCAAGTTCGCGCACCAGTTCGGCGACAACCGGTGCGCCGGCAGTCGGATGCGGACCCCGCGGACAGAACTCGACGATGTCGGCTCCGACGACGCCGAGCTTTGCCAGTCCGGCCAAGGCTTTTGCCAGTTCCTGATAAGTGACACCGCCAGGCTGCGGGGTCTGGACGTCCGGTAGTACCGACGGGTCGAGCACATCCACGTCAAGACTGATATACACCGGCCGCGAGCCGATACGCTGCCGGACAGTTCCAATCGAGTCCAGGACGTCAAATGCGAACAACTCGGGCACGTCCATTTCCGCGGCCTGGCTGAACGAACGGATGCCGACCTGAAACAGCCGGTAGCGCGGCACAAAGTCAAGCACGCGGCGCATGGCAGTTGCATGACACCATTTCTCACCGAGGAAATCATCACGCAGGTCTGAATGGGCGTCAAACTGCACAATACAGAGGTCAGGGTGTGCACGCACTAACTCGGATACGATCGCCGGTGTAATGGTATGTTCACCGCCGACCGCAAGCTGCTTGCGGTCGGCTTCGATGTTCGAGCGAGTGACGCTGCGGATTTGCTCAAATGGGGCATCAGGATTCGAAAATGTGAAGCACACGTCACCGGCATCGGCGATTGCCAGTTCGGCAGCGTCGCGTTTCTGATACGGACTGAAGGACTCGATGTTGACCGAGCCGAGGCGGGCGGCATCAGGTCCGAACCGGGTGCCGGGAATGAACGAGCTGGAACGGTCGAGCGGCACACCGACGATGACGACTGAGGCTTGCGCCGGGTCGGCGCGCACGAAGTCAAATGTCATCCGATTCGTCTCACAGGACAGGACAAAGTCTATGGTCATGCAGCTTGACAGTCAAGGTCTGATTTCTAGCCTCTTGCGGGATGCGTGTTCTCATCTCGGCCGGCGAGCCTTCGGGCTTCCTCCTTGCAGTTTTGCTCAGGCGGGCACTGACCGCAATCGTACCAGAGACAATTGTCGAATGTATCAGGCCTGGCCGAAAGGTCGATCCGGCACTTGGCTTTCTTGAGGGTTTGCGGTCAGCACCCCGGGAAAAAGCCCGGCTTGAGCATATACTGGCCCGACTGGCATTGGACCGGCCGGATCGGGTCGTGCTTGTCGGATACCCTGGCTTCAATCTGGTGCTGGGAGAGCGATGTCGAAGACTGGGGATTCCGGTCGTGTATCTCGCCCCGCCTCAATTCTGGGCATGGGGCAGATGGCGGGTGCGGGCCATTGCCAGCGCGGCAGACCGGGTTGTGTGCCTGTTTCCATTTGAGGAAGCTGAACTGCGGCGGCATGGATTGGATGCCATCTTTCTTGGGTATCCGCTGCTCGACCTCCTCGACCGAGTCGGAAAAAGGACCGAGACGTTCAGTGAACTTGGACTGGTCGAGACCGAACGTTACATTGTCTTCCTGCCCGGGTCCAGGCCGCAGGAGAGGCGGTTCCACCGGCCACTGTTTGCGCGGGTGTTCGGCGGATTGCATACGCTACACCCTGGCCTGAGTGGAGTCATGATTAATGGTCCGGGCAACGACATCCTGGCCAGGGTTGCCAGTCGCTATGGAATCATCCGCCATGCTGAATGTGCGGTCGTTGTATCCGGTACAGCCGCACTCGAAACCGCGCTGCTCGGAACTCCACAGGTCGTGACTTACCATTTGTCCTGGGGTTCGCAGCTGCTTGCCCAGGCACTGGTTCGGGTCGGTCAGTTCGCCCTGCCTAACATACTGCTTGGTCCTGGGACAGTGTGCGAACTGCTTGATCCGTCGGCTGATACACTAACCGCGGCCGTGCTATCCCTTCTGCAAAATGCCGGAACCAGAAACCGGGCCAAAGAGCATGCAGAACGACTCAGAAAAATGCTTGGACCTGGCGGTGCGATGGGACGGATTGCCGGCCTTGTGCTGCAGTCTAGCCTGGTGCGGTAATCTGGGTCTGGTTACCTCGGGCCGCGAACAGCAAACTGGCAGCGAGCCCCTCGAAAACACACCACTAGTGCATTGTGCACGCCGACAAAGCGCAAGGAAACGGGAGAAGCCGAACTAGTGAGATTGGCAGCAGTTCCTGGGCACCTTCGCTGCGTCGAGTGCGAACCGGGTAAACAGATGACACGGAAAACCGGTAGCACACCTGTCACAGCAGACCGGAGATATCGCATCGTGCCTTCGGTATTAGAACAGGTGGCGCAGCGCAGAGTCCAAGCCGGTGCTTCGGTAGCAGTTGGTTGAAAAGAAGCGCGCATGCGGATATGAGTTAGCTGACGTCGCATTCAGACCCAGTAGGCCTCGAAGACCAGACGGTGCCTCCGTGTGGGGCTGGCAATGCGGACTGGTACCGTTTTCAGGGAGAGTTCGCTGGCCACATGCGGATGTAACCAGGTTTTCGAGCCTATCGTCTACTCTTTTGGTCCTGAATTACTCAGTTTCCGTGCCGCAAAGGTACGGTGTTGTTATCGCTACAACACAGACAGCATGCGCTGACCTAGTGGCAAGACTTTTCAAGAGGACTGCAGAGAATGTTCCACAACCCTCCGGGTTCTATGGTTTCGCGACTAGTGCTACTTGCCTGCGATGGTACGGAGTCTCCAGCTCGAGGACATAAATGCCGCCCGCACCAGCACAGTCCCAGTCGACTTCGTGAAAACCGTCTGCGTAGTGTCCTTGAGCCAGCACTGTCACTGTACGACCCAGTATATCAAGAACTCGGAGTCTGATGCTAGCCGGGACTGACAGTTTGAACCGCACTCTTGTCCTGCCAGCCACTACGCTTGCAACGAGGGGACGTCCAGCTCCGGATGCTGACCGGCAATTTTCTTCGAGTCCTGTACCGGGCCGCCAGTCGAAGTTACGTTCCCATTCGTTGTCAGTTTCAAGGGACTCGACCACAGTGTTGGTTGAATCCACGAGAAGTCGCAGTAAGTGGTTACCAGCCGTAAACATTCGCGCGATGTCCTCAGCATAGCCGTAGTAACCTGCGGGCAGTGAGTCCATGTATACCCCAGCAAAGGGAGTACCGTCCGAGTACAGGTAGGTGTAGAACCTAGGCTTGGCCACAGCCCGGCCGATATTTGCAAAGGCCATGTCGACAAACGTCGTATCGCGGTCGTTCAGGTCTGGCCCGACTGTGTGGGTATTGCGTACGTTTGAGGGAACAACCGGGTAGTCCCAGCCTGTGGGCGCGTAGGGCACAAGGTTCGGCATAGCCGGCAATCTATGACGCCAGACAAAGCTCTGGTCGAACTTGTTGTTGGTCTCAAGCGATTCGGTGACCGCGTTTGTTGAGTCAGTAAACAGCCCAAGTCGGTGTGAACCTTGGGTGATAATCCGCGGATAGTCGGCAACTGATACGTAGTAACCGGCCGGTAGCGAGTCAGCATACCAGCCGGCGAATGGCACGCCGTCCTGATAAATGTAGGTGTAAAATCTGGGGCGCGCGGTTGCGCTACCGAAGTTGGCCACCGCCCAGTCAATGAACGTTGTGTCCAAGTCATTGAGGTCCGGCCCGACCGAATGGGTGTTGCGCACGTTCGACGGTACTAGTGGCAACTCCCAGCCGGACGGCGCGTAAGGAGCAAGGTCCGGCACCGGCACGTGGTTCCAGAAGTAGGTGTTTGTGTAACGGTTATCGTTTTCGTTGGACTCTAGAACGACGTTGGTCGAGTCCACAAACATTGCGATGGCGTGAAGGCCGGAGGGGAAAAACCGGGTGTAGTCTTCGAGGTAGACATACGTCCGGGCTGGTAACGAATCGAGATACCAACCAGCAAATGGCACGGCGTCTTGGAACAGGTAGATGTAGAACCTGGGCTGAGCCACCCAGTTGCCTAGGTTGGCAATGCACCAGTCCAGAAAGGTCGTGTCGCGGTCGTTGAGGTTCGGCCCGACATGGTGCGTGCTCCGTACGCTCGAGGGAACCACCGGATAGTCCCAGCTTGTGTCTGGCGTGTAGTAGGTCAGGTTGGGCAGTGTTGCCGGGTCGTGGCGCCAGGTAAAGGTTCGGCTGAACCAGTTGTCGGCTTCGTTTGACTCAAGGACGGTGTTGGTAGAGTCGGCAACAAGGCCGAGTGAGTGCGTTCCGGCTTGAACGAATGCCCAGTAGTCGTCTACGTAGCCATAGTAGTAGGGTGGGAGCGAGTCCGCATACCAGCCGCCGATGACTCTGCCGTCCAAGTACATGTAAATGAAGAACCTTGGTTTGGCAGTTGCGTTGCCGTCGTTTAGCACCGCAAAGTCAATGAAGGTCGTATCGTAGTCGTTCAGGTCGGGGCCCACTGTGTGCGTACCGCGCACGTTGGACGGCACGACCGGAAAGTCCCAGCCAGTTGGTGCGTACGGCCGCAGGTTGGGCAAGGCCGTGCCAGTATTGCGCCAACTGAAAGTCGCGGACCAGCGGTTATCGTTTTCAAGCGACTCGGCGATGACGTTTGTGGAGTCGGTGAACCCGGCGATGAGATGTGAACCTGATGGCATCCGGAACGGATAGTCGTTGTAGTACGTGTACCAGCCAGCGGGTAACGACTCGGTATAGAAACCACCGAGGATACGTCCGTCCCAGTAGAGGTAAGTATAGAACCGTGGCTTTGCGGTTGAGCTGCCGTTGTTCGCTACTGCAAAATCGAAGAAAGTGGTATCGCCGTCATTCAGGTCTGGGCCAACAGTGTGGGTGTTGCGCACGCTCGAGGGCACAATTGGATAATCCCAGCCGGTCGGCTTGTAGAAAACGAGGTTCGGCAGTCCGTATTCCTGATCCTGCGGCCTGTCCAGGATTGAGGCAATGCCGGTGCCGGCCACAATGACCTCTGTTTCAGGACCGGTAGCAGACAACTGCACGACTGGTGTTTCCTCGACTTGGCCGGTTCCTTCGCTTCCGGAAAGGGGCAACTCGGCGCAGCCGTCGCCAGAACTGCCGGATGCGACAATTGTCCCTGAGGGGCTATCCATTGGCAGGGCTCTGTTCACCGTCCGCAGCTTGATCGGGTCAGCCGGGAGGGGAGAAACCCGCGACTGAACCAGAGGCACGCCCGGTATCGGGTCATAGCGTATCTCCAGTCCGAAGTTATGAAGGCCTGACTTGGGTTGGAAGCCTTCGGCCCCAGGCGACAAGTTGACACTCACTACGAGTACCAAGGTCAAGTACACTGCCGGTTTCATTGTTGTCTCCTTTCCTGATTAGCAGGTCGAGACTTGCAGCTTGCTGCTATTGCTGCATCCAGTGAAGATAGAATCTTACCCAACAACATCTGGCCTGCTTCGCTGTTACTATAGCAACCTCAGGGCGGTCGTCAATAGGGGTCTAGCCGACAGGAGCGTATTGTTGACAGTCCGTGGACTGGGTCTATAATTGAATTACCGTGGTTACCTACGCGCAGACAAAGTCAAGGTAGGCTTTGCGGGCAACGCTATTCCGCGGTTTTGGGTTACGTGACTCCTATGTGAACAGTAAAGGAGGTTTAGATGTATCGTTTTGTTGTCGGTCTGACCGTGTTGGCAAGTTTGACGCTCGGCGATGTCCTGCTGAGCGAGGATTTCAATTCAGCGTGGAGCACAGCGTCGCCGCCTACGGGATGGCGCATATCCTATACGCCGCCTGAGGGTTCCGACGACTGGCATCGTGAGGAGGCGAACGCCGCACCGTGGCTTACAAATCCTACTCCGTATGCTGCGATCTTCTGGAATCTGTACCCGGGTGCACCACCCGATTCTCTTGTTACCGAGGTCAATTGTTCCGGGTACCGCAACGTGAGGCTCTACGTCACGACGCTGTTCAACCGCTTGCTGTCCCGGCCTTACAAGGCGCTGCTGTGCTACTCGGTTGATGGGGGAGTGACACTCGACACGCTTCGGGACTACTACGACCAGAATGTGGACTCGGTCGCAGAGGTCTTTGATCTGCCCAACGCCCAGAACAAGGCGAATGTTACAATCATCTGGGTCTTCGACGGTGATCTGGCAAACATAAAATGGTGGTGCATTGATGACGTCAGGGTTGAGGCAGAGCCGATGCTTACACACGATGTCATGTGCCGCCGTATTGTGGTACCGGGAGCGACGATGTATCCGGGAGACCTTGAACCCCGTGCCGCGTTCCAGAACGTTGGTCTTACCGACGAGACGAACATTCCAGTGGCATGTAGCCTATATGACGAGGCAATGAATCCGCTTGCTGAATGGAGCGACGTGATACCTCAGCTTCTGGTTGGCGAGCGGGAGCGAGTCACATTTTTCAACCCTCCGTTTCCACTTGCGGCTGGCCGTTACTACATCAAGTTTTGGTGTGCTGCGCCCCTTGACGACGACCGTTCAAATGATACGCTTGACCGCTACTTTACTGTCACCTGGACCGAGAATCTGTCCTACTGTGGGGGTACTCCAGCCAGTTATCGTGATTGGCCGGTCGGTCACTTCGGCTGGGGTGTGCGTTTTGATGCGCCTGCTCCCTACCCGGTCTACCTGGAGTCGGCAAAGGTTTACCTCGACTGCCCTGCCAACCCTTCGCACTGCCGTTATCAGCTGGCGGTATTCAAGGAAGCATCGGGCGGAGGGCCGGGTAAGATGTACTGGAAGTCGCCGGTGCTCGAGGGTACTGACGGATGGAACTCCGTCTTTATGGCCGACGTTGGTGAACAACTTGTGTTTGACGCACCCGGCCGATTCTACCTATTTTACTTCCAGGTCGGGGAACCACCGGAATGCCCGCGACTCGGTGTTGACGGAACGCTAAATAACCCAGGTCGGTACTGGCAGTACCGGGCAGGAACCTGTCAGGAGGAGACTCCGCCGGGCGATATTATGATCCGCGCGTCCGTCAACCACACTGCGCTTGTGCCGCCGACGGTTGATGCCCGCACGCTGTTCGTTAGCACGCCCTGGTATGACTTTGTGCAGAGACCTTACGATGCGCCCATTATCCCGACAGCGCTTGTTGAGAACCTGACTACTGTTGACCGGTTCTCCGACCTCGTGGTGACCTGCTCGATTTTTGGAACAGGGAATATTCTCCGCTATTGGGATGCAGTTCCGATTGAGGGGCTGGCCAACGGCGCAGACACACTGGTAGCCTTCCGACCTTGGACACCAGAGGTTTCGGAGCGCTGCTCGGTTATCGTTCACAATCAGGTCCTGCCTCTGGGCTCAGATGTGGTTCCCGAGAACGACGACAAGCGTTTTACGGTGGATATTATCAAAGGCGTCCATACCGGCGCGAGCACTCTGGGCTACGGCTGGATTGATTCCGATACTTTAGATGGCCCGACCTACGCTTGGATTGATACGGCGGGGGCGGATGTCGCTATTGCTGCTGGAACCGAAGCCCGTATCTTTGTGCCGATTGGGTTCCACTTTCCTTACTACGACACATCCTACAATTATGTCTACGTTTGCACCAATGGCTGGCTGGCGTTAGGGAAAGACCAGGGCACGAATGAATCGTTGCCTACAGTCATGCCGGCCCCTACTCCGCCTAACCGCTGCATCTATCCTTGGTGGGACAATTTGGCAGTCGGCAATCCGACCGGCACCAGCCGCATCTGCTTCAAGAACGAAGGTACGCAACCAAATCGCCGTTTCACCGTCATCTGGCAGGACGTGTGGCGCGAGCTGCCAGGTGGAGATAGCTCGGAGCCTATCAGTTTCGAGGTGACACTGCACGAAAACGGGTCCATCCTATTCCAGTACGCCGATGTCACGACCGGTGACCTGAACTTTGACAATGGCCGTTACTCGGCGGTTGGACTTGAAAACGATGATGGCACTGATGGTCTCTGTTACCTCTACGCGCGGCCGCCGATGAGTTCTGCTGTGAATGGTCTCGCCAACCGTCTTCGGGCCGGCCGCGCCATCCGGCTGTCCAAGATCTATCGCGATGCTGCGGCGTTGGAAATCACCGTCCCTGACCGGTACTTGTTTCCCGGCCCACTCACCCCGGTTGCGAGGGTTCAGAATGCCGGTACAGTGCGCGATACTATCAAGGTCTTTCTGCGCATACGACCGACGCCGGCTCCATACGATGATTCTGTAATCGTCGCCGACCTCAGACCTGGTGACTCCGCCGAGGTTTCATTCCGGCCGTGTACACTTGCGCTCGGGGCTTACACCGTGACCTGCTCGACCGCGATGCGCGACGACGCAGTGGATACTAATGACGTAATTTCCAAGGTGGTCATCGCCTCGCCCTGGGTCCAGCGCGAAGATATCCCGTTCGGCTGGTTCCGCCGCAAAGTCAAGAGTGCAACTCTAGTCTATGCCCCGACGACGAATCGCCTTTACGCAATGAAAGGGGCCAACTCCAATGAGCTGTGGTGCTATGACCTCAGTACCGGCAAATGGGACTCTCTGCGTTCGATGCCGCTTGACTCATCTGGTCGGAGGGCCAAGGACGGCTGCGACCTGACCTTTGACCCGCTTCACGGCAACAAAGGTTACCTATGGGCGATCAAGGCCGGTGGCCAGCCTGATTTCTACGCTTATGACATTGCCGCTGACACCTGGATTCATCGGGCTCCGGTGTACATCCCCGCCTGGACCTACCGACCTCCTAAGAAGGGTGCAGCGATTGCGTTTGTACCGAGCCGAGGAGCAGCTGGTTCAGTGTATTGTATCCCAGGCAATAATTCCAACAACTTCTATCGGTACGACATCAGCACAAATAGGTGGGAAATACCACTTGACCTTCTTGGCCAGCCGATCGCTGTGCCCAAGAATCCGAACCGCGTGTTCGCTACCTGCAAGCATGGCTCAGACATGGTCTATGACGGCGAGGATCGTTTGTACGTAATGAGAGGTTCGGGTACTCTAGACGTCTTTGCCTTCAGCCCTCTGACAAATGCTTGGGTTGACACGCTAGACCCGGTTTCGCTGCTTGGGCCGCGCAATAAGCGAGTGAAGGCTGGTGCCTCGATGAGCTATCTCAACAAGACGCTCTATGTGCTCAAGGGCGGCAATACCCAGGAGTTTTGGAGTTACAACACGGCCGGCGGTGATTCCTGGCTTCAGCGGACTGGCATTCCTATAGCCATTGCTGGTCGGCACCGCAAAGTCAAACGCGGGTCAGCCATGGCCGCGGTGGATTCAACCATCTTCTGTCTCAAGGGCTCCTATAGCAACGAGTTCTGGGAGTACATGCCATCGGCTGATTCGGCCGGATCGGTCTCGGGATCTTGGGAAACGCGTGCCGGCACGATGGCCGAGTCCGGCCATCCATCGAGCGTACCGCTTCTTCAGGCTTGGCCTAACCCGACCAAGACCGGGGCTCTCATCAGTTACTCAGCACCCGGCTCGACCCATGTCCGGCTCAGGGTCTACGACCGGACCGGACGGCTGGTCAGGACGCTATATGACGCTACCTCCCTGCCGGGCCGAAATTCAGTCCGGTGGGACGCAGTCAACGAGCGTAACCAGAGAGTTCCTGCAGGTGTGTATGTCCTGAGGATGGAGATCACTAGTGGTGTTGTCCTGACTAGTAAGTTGGTCGTGCAGGAAGAATAGCTAGGTAGTTGTGCGACTTGCGGGCGATCTCGCAGCCACAAGCCTCGTAGTCGCGGTGCGGGCAATCCGCTGCCCGTCTTGATGGTGAATCGCACTTTGCATGATGAAATGCGTTCGCATTCGCCATTCTTACGGGTCTAGGTCTGGCGCACTGGCGTGCAGGATCAGAATTTATACCAGAGGTAAGTGCCTAGGACGATCAGAGCAACTGTAAAGGTGGTAATCGTGAAAGATAGTCCGAACGTCAGCCTGGCAAACCCCAGGCTCACGGTGAAGACCGGCACGCCGACGTCGACGGATTTGAAGAAGAAATCTCGGACTGGACCAGCTGGAAACACTCCGGCGAGAAAGTAGGATATGGCGCTGCCGGCAATGCCCGCGACCAGTACAGCTAGCACCAGAAGACCAAGGGAACGTCCACCAGTCTGAGTACGTCGGTTACGCATGTCGGCCAATGATAGCTTTTGCCAAGCGGGAATCAAGCTGAATGAACTAACTGTGCTTGTGAAAGCTGGTCGCTAGTTGCTGGGAACTGAATTCTTGGATTCACCAACACAGACCAGCGTGCACGGCAAGTCAGAAAGAGAGGGGCGTCAGTCATCGCATTTTTGTTTGCCCAGTATCCTAGTGTCTGCGGCTGCCAATGCTCGGTAGCCCCTGGTTGCGCTTGGTTGGGCCGTATAAGAGAGAAAGAATCTCGCAAGCTGCGTTCTGGGAAGCAGAGCCTGTTGCCTATCCAGGGTACTAAGCCCCGCGCCTCAGAATGCACTTCTATTCGGATCACAAACCTCGTCCAGCTTGAGAACGGACGAGTTAAGTAGCAGTCGTCGTTCTTCTGGTACGGTCGCGAGCGGCTAAACTCGAGCCCGTTCGCCAGACAATACTCGTATAGCGCCCCATTGATGAATTCGGGGCCGCTGTCCGAGTGAATCACCATTAGGGGAAAGGGCAGCCGGCCCCGAATGTCACGCATCGCGGCAAACATCCAGCAGTGCACCTTGTTGCGTACCGCCCGAGTTTCGGTCCAGCCACTATAATAACGGTGTGTAACATCAAGCGGTTGACAGGATTCGCCCCGGGCACAGCCGCCGTTGTGATCAACAAGGTCGAACTGCACATACCCTGGTCGGTCCGGCGCTCAGCATGAGTGACAGTTGGCGTCTGCCGCAGGAGCGTCGGGGCGGGTTTGGCCGGGCCTTAGTCCTGGCGTAGCCCTGTGGAGCGGCGGGTTAGCACGAGGTGTGGGCTGGCGGCCTGCGGTAAGAGAACGTGGCGATTGGAAACCCGCAGCAGGGGTGTGGTGTAGAAACGGTTGTATCCGGTGAGCCGCGTCACCTGGTTGATGATAGCAGCCTTCGTCTTTCTGTCAGCTGGGGAACATTGGCGGGTCAGCTCCATTCTTAGGGCCTGTTTCTCACGTATTGGTCAGTTCCATTTGACCAAATCCTTTCGGCAAATTACGTCTCCTTTTGAGTACTCTCTCAACCGAGGCAACAGGGTAGCTTCGAGTACATTCTTAGTGAGGCAACGCGGCCGCTTGACAAGCGGTGTTGTGGTAGTAACATTAGATGCGCGGTAAGTAACCGCGGGTTACATCGAGAGACCGGCAGAGGGGCGAGACGAGCAGTCTCGCCGTTTTTCAGGAGGCGCGTAATGCGTGGTCCGTATCTTCTGAGGCCGCTGCAGATCGACATTTCTGTCCCCACAAAGGTGGGCGGGGTGTACTGTCTGGGTAAAGACCCCAGGCATGTAGCGGTCGTGGGCCGGGCCGAAGCCAACCTCCGGGAAGCCATTAGAGCCTACTGGAACCAGTATCAGTTTTTCTGGTTCGAGCCTGCCCTCACCCCGCGTGAGTGCTACAGTATTCACTGCTACTGGTATCATAAGCAGATTGGCAACGGCGGTTTGGCTGACGCTACCCACCCCACACCAAGCGCACCCGACTACAAGTGCCCAGTCTGCGGCAAGTGATCGCTTCCGCCCCGTGTTTGCTCTGCCAGCCGCAGGACCATGTTTAGTCGCGCAGTAAAACCGGCTCGAAGCGTTCCTGCGTCTGGTCCATCAGTTCCCCAAGCATCGAGCTCTCCAGCCTGAAATAGACAGTGTTTGCGGGTGCAGGTCTGACGCCCCGGGCGTAGCCGACCGCGAAGCTCGCCGGCAACAGGTGGAAAAAGACCAGATCAGCCCTGATTTCTGCACCGAGTCCAAGTAGTGATCTCTCGAGGTCACTGCCACGCGGCTGCCAGTGGCTCCAAGTCATCCTCCAGTCGGCAAACAGCGCTCCGTTTAGGTTGCGCAGGAACACCGGTGCGGTTGACAGTCCTCGCTCCAGCCAGGAAATGGGCATGCGATACTCGACCCCGGCAGCAGCAGTGTTACACCCCAAGACTGACTCCGCTCTCGGACCTCGGACACCGAAGATACCATCACGCGCGACTGTCTGCCAAGCGCTGTCCCGTGAGGCATCGCCGAATGCAGAACCGGCTGCGGCTCGCAAACGTACACTCCAGCGGGAAAACACAGGAGAAGCAGGGGAGGATGGCCAGTTACCGACGAAACCTGACACGTATGACACAACGCGAACCCGCTCGTGCTGGCCCAGTAGCGACCTAGCTTCGAGGTCCGAGTATGCTCCCCACACCGCACCCTCTCTCGGCGCTACGTCGAACCGGTAGGCAAACGCATTAGAGGTCGCAAATCCCAGCATGTATCGAGCCGCGAATGCCGTATCGCGCCGAACTCGGCCCGTCAGTTCGAATATTGAAGAACGACGGTTGGATAGCGCCGGCACACCAAACGAGAGCTCTCCAGTCTGGAGCCTGGGGTCGGTGTTCAGCCTCAGTCTTAACAGAGGCAGAAATCTGTTAAACCGGTATTCTAGCGCCATGAATGGCCCCGCGCCGGGACGGTATCCGACTGCGCCGGAGTACCGGTGAATTTGCAGCGCATCCCACCCGAACGTAAATGCGCCTAGGCTCCAAAGCGAGTCAGGCCAGACGAACGGCAGCCACAACTTGGGCAGGATTGTGGGAAAAGGGTTGTAGTAGTATACTGGGGAAAGGTTCAGAGACGCCACAGTCCTAAGTGGCTGGACATTAGATTCGTTTGGTCCGACCGATACACTACGAATGCTGTCAAGGGGGGACAGGGCCGGACCCCAAGTTCGAGCGTCCAGTGAAGTAACGGCAATGTCATCGCCCTCGAACGAGTGCAAGACTACAGCCAGCTCCCGGTTACTCGGAGACACAGCAGGTCCAAAAGCACCGTACAGCACGTTGGTGCAGCGCCGCACCTGCCGAGTCTCGAGTGAGAATGCATAGAGATTGAAAACGCCAGAACGGTCTGAGACAAAGAAAAGGTGACGGCCGGTGCGTGACCAGCACGGGGAGAGATCAACGGCAGCATCCTCGGTAACTGGTACGACCCAGCCAGTCAAGCGGTCCAATATTTCGATATCTGAGTGACCGTCTGGCCGACCGACCGCAAACGTAACGTACCGCCCGTCCGGCGAGAAGCGAGGGTTTGAGTAGACAGCGTAGGCGTCTCCTTCAACAAGGTTCTCAACCTCTCCAGTGGCCAGGTCCATTAGCATCAAGCTGCTGCGGCAGTGCTCGACAGAAATGAACGCAAGAGTCCTGCCGTCCGGCGAATAGTCAGGGTCCCGCGCCCGCATGCCTCGTGTGAGACGTCGCAGTTCGCCTGAGCGAAGATTGACGCAGAAGATATCGGAATGGTCTGAGTAGTTGTTGCGCTCGAACTGCGAGAAAGCCAGCCACCGGCCGTCTGCTGACAGTGACAGGTTGCCCGACACCCGCCCCCGAAATACAACCCTGACAGCACGGCTCGCCACATTCACTGCCTTTATCGCGGGAAACCCCGTACCATTGTTGGATATGTAGTACACCTCCTCGCCGCTGCGTGACCACAACGGCGAACCGGTATAGAAACCCTCCTCAGTCAGCTGGCGAAAACTGGTCAATGGCTCGAGCTGTATAACGTGACTAACCGAATCAGCGTGCCTGTTTAGCTCTGCTTGCCACTCCCGCCATAGCGAATCGAATCCCGCTCCGAGCAGTCGGCGGGCATACCAGTTGTCAAAGAAAGGCAACCCGGAGCTCCGCGCCAGGCTGAAGCGGTCCCAGACTTCCTGTCCCGCTCTTGCTGCGATATAGCGACAGAAAAGACTGCCGTAAAGGTACGGTGCGCTGCCGGCCGGCCACCGCATGAGCTCATAGTTACAGCACCGGTCAATCGGCAATAGGACCCCGGCATCGGCCGCGGCCCTAACCATCATATCAAACTCGGCACTCTCAGCCCGGCCATATCCGCAGACCCTGGTCTCGGTGTGAAGTGCATAACCTTCAAGCAGCCAGACTGGAACAAAGGGGTTCGTCAGCCCTGCCCGGCCGAACATCCGGCGTAGCATTCTTGGTAGTCCCCTTGCCATATCCATCTGGATGACATGGCAGTACTCGTGCACGAGCAGAGTCCGCAACCAGTCGTCGTATCCACTCCTCTCGCCAGCCGGTGGGAAAAGCAGCAACGTGATGGTGTTATCCGGTAACGGCGCGGCCCAGCCGTTTGCATAGTCGAAGGACTCGCTAATCACAACCTGCGTTCTTGACGCAGGCGCCCAACCAATAAGCGCGGTGAGCTGGGCGTGGACATCCTCAGCCAGCCGGGCAACATGTTCTACCAATTCCTTTTGTTCGGGCTTGAACATGCCACGTGAAGAAAAGTGAACCGCGAAGTGCTCAGTCTCCAGCGTGTACCACGAGCTGCTGGGGTCGAAATCGAGCATACCAGGCAGAGCTACTGTAATTAGCACAGCGACGAACACCACGAACGTTCAGCCCAGGGCGAGCCGCTTCAAAACCACGGTCGCATAAGAACCGGGTGGCAGGAAGAATCTGAGCTCCATCTTGTACCGACCCGGATACATGTCATCCGGTCTGGGTTCGGACAACTCAAGCTCACTCGGTACTACGATTGCCGCCCGCTCATACGGTTTGAAGTACAGCCCGCCCAGCCTGACTTTCGGCCTCAACCTGCCCAGCTCCAGTCCCTCCCGGTCAAGTACCTCAGCGGCAACCGAGGCCACCCGGTCGCTTCTGAACTTGGTGCTGGGAGCCAGGGCCGGTATAAGAAGCCGACGCAGATAGGAAAGTTTGTCCGGTGCGAGCCGTTCATAGAAAAGCAGGGCACCGACTGAGTATTCGACTTTCCGGGCTGGAATCCTGAGTCGGGCAAGCAGACCAGCCAGAGTCTCATTCCACAGGTATGACTGGTAAGCGTTGATGAACAACTCAAGCAGCCCACGCGGTAGGAGCTTGACCGCAGTCTTGAAGTCTGAGCGATGTTTACTGAGATGCCTGAGTGCCAGCCTCGCATCTTCCGGCGCTGCCTCGAGACACCGGTTCCAGTCGCCCCAGTGCTCGGCCAAATACTGCTTGGTTCTTCGAGTACGCGAATCGTCTGCAGCAGAAGGCGTTGCCAATAACAACTTGAGAGCACCGTTGAAGTGTCCGTCTATCAATTTCCGGCCGATGAAGCCCAGGCCGTGTCGGGCTGAACCGAAACGCTGGTCGTCGTAATAGTTGGGAACACCGTCTTGCCGGACTCGTGGTACCGCAGCTCGGACAGTCTCAACCTCGTTCTCTGACAGAGACCTCAGTGTGATTGCGAACCGATTACCCAAAGCAAGGTCCCGGGAAACCGGTTTATCTGACATACCTATCAGAGTGAGCCGGTAGTTCTCCGTCGCGACACTCTTCGGTCCCTGACCGGGGGCCGAAATGTACTGCACCGATAGAGAATACCGATCCTTAAGACCAGCGCGTCCGATCCTGTGCAGCCGATGGCGGGCCTCAAGCTCCCTTATGACGTCAAGTGTGTTCCAGCAACGTTTCACCAGGCGGTAGATCGAATAGGCCCCCCGTCTCTTCAGGCGAAGCCGAACCTTCTCCTCAACGACGAAGTCTTCTGGCCGGCACTTCAGCTTCATCAGGTCACACGAAAAAAGTCCGATGCAACCGATGACACCGACGATGAAAGACTGAACAATGATAGGCGTGTAGAAAATAGGAACTCTGGCTCAGCGGAAGTATGGTCAGGCTATTCTGTTTGTACATTTGATATCCGTCTTCACTCCTCCTCGCGTGTGCCTCTGGAATTACCTGACATTTCGAATGATGACGAATACACCGATGACGATGAATAGTACGCCAGACGCGATTGAAACATATCGAACCGGGACAATCCGAGCAAGGCCTGAACCACTGAGTGCAGCGACTAACGAAGTCAACACCAAGGCAAGAGAACTGCCAAGGAACACGCTCCAGAACGAGCGACCGGACGCGGCGAAACACAAAGTGGCCAACTGGGTCTTGTCGCCCAGCTCAGCTAGGAATACTGTTCCAAACGTTGCGGCCAAAAGTCTCCAGTCCATTGTTGCTCCTAGCTTGCAAGAACTGCGGCCACCTGGTCAGCGGTGCCAACCGGTATGACCTCAAAGTCCCGGTCAATCTTGCGAGCAAGCCCGGCCAGGACCCGGCCTGGCCCGGCCTCAACGAACGCCGTGCAACCTAGTTCCTTCGCGCTCTGCATCGTCTGCACCCAGCGAACCGGGCTACGCAGTTGCGCGGCAAGGCATTCCCCTATTTCGGCCGCGGTCGAAGCCGGCCGGCCCGTCGCGTTCGCGATGACCGGGCAGCGGGGTTCGCTGATGGGAAACAGCGCCAGAAACTCGGCAAAATCCCGAGCCGACCGGGCGAGCAGCGGTGAGTGAAAGGCACCCGAGACGGGTAGCATTACCGCCTTGAGTGCTCCCCTCGCTTGTGCAAGCTCGGCAACCTTCTTGACTGCTTGAACTTCTCCCGACACTACAGTCTGCTTAGGCTCATTGTAGTTCGCACAAACGACTACGCCACCGGCCTCTTGGCAGAGCTCTTCGACCACGGCAGCGTCCAGTCCGAGAATCGCAGCCATCGTACCTGGGTTCTTTTCACCTTCCTCGGCCATCAGTTCGGCCCGGCGCTTTACCAGACGGAGTACCGACCCGAAATCAAGCGCTCCGGCCGCGTACAGCGCCGAGTACTCGCCGAGGCTGTGGCCAGCAACTAGAATCGGTTCGACCTGTCCGAGAACCGACAAGACCGCCAGCGAATGCACGAGGATCGCAGGCTGGGTGTAGCGGGTCTGCCGCAATTTCTCTTCCGGACCCTGAAACGACACCTCCTTCAGGTCGAATTCGAGGATGTCAGTAGCACGTTCATAGGTATCGCGAGCCTTAGCGTACTTGTCGTACAAATCTGCGCCCATTCCGACATATTGGGCGCCCTGACCGGGAAAAAGAAATCCGTAACGTTTGCTCATTGGCTTCTCCTGTTCAGATGCAATAATAGAATCCATCACCGGGGTGTCAACCGGGTTCCTCTCAGACCTGCGCCGAGATTTATGAATGTTGTCCCTTGTTGCAGAGGATACAACAAGCCTTAGGGTGATGGCACAAGGCGCCAAGCGCCGTTTGACCGCTATCGCCCCAAGACTTTCTCACCGAAGACCTGGCCGGTGAAAACGTACAGCTCGGTGGCCCTGTCCCTCCAGGCATCAGTGGGTAGGCCGGCCTTCAGGCACGTGTGTGCAAGAAACTCTTCGCGGTTCCATCCTTGCTCAACCGGCACCTGAGGAAGCAGCAGGCCGGAGTGGCCTCCGCGACGCACAACTAGGCCGTGCTTGCCTACGGTAACCGACTCCGGGTCGAGGATTCGGCTCAGAGGACTGAGTACTGTTATTTCTATGTCAATGTCACTGAGTTCCGTCGTCTCAACCGGCGGAAACCTCGGATCCTCGGTCGAGGCCGCAACTGCCATATCACGCACCGCTTGATATAACGGCTTTACTGCCTCGACATATCCAATACACCCACGCAACTCGCCTTTCCTGTGCAGGGTAACGAAAACACCTCGTTTCTCGGACAGTTTCGCCGTCACGGGTTTCGCCTCTGGCACCATGCCGGTCCTGATGTAACGTTCCAGTGTGCGCCGCGCAATATCCAGGAGGCTCTTCTTCTCCGCCATGGTCAGTTCATGGCTTGTGTCTGCATTCGTATCAAGGCCAGAGTTCTTCCCGACCACAAACGCTGTGGCGCTGTACCCGACGCAGTACCCGTCGCGTACTCCGGTTACATCGTTGGAGTTAGTTTGAGCAAGAAGCACCGTACTGTTTGCCCCCAACTCCTGTGCCGCAGTCATTACCGCGACAACTGGATACCCGCCGCACGCCTGCGCCCTGCTGGCATCCAAGGCCTCGTACAGCGCCTTGGGCTCGAACTGCGTGATAAGACTCACTGTGAGGCTGTCAGTACGTCTGGCCGCACTATAGTCGTGGCCGTGATACAGGTCAGTAGATGCAAGAAGCACGGTTTTTTTATGCCTAGCTGCAGTGGCAATCGCCCGGCCTACCTTCCTGCATTGCTCCCAAGTCGGGTGAAGCAGCATTATTGGCACAATCTTGAATTGCGGTATGACCCGTTGCAGAAAAGGTAGTTGAACTTCGAGCGAGTGTTCCTGACAGTGGGATGCAGGCATCGCCGTAAGATAGTCGTCTTCGGCAATCATCCGACTTGCCAAATCAGCGTCTACCTCAACCTCACCCAACGGGGTCTTCCATTTCCCCCTGTCAAACACTGCAGCCTTGTTGATGGGAATATGATGGCTCGGCCCGACCATCACGATTGTGACCGAATCCAGTCCAGAAAGCAGTTTGAACGCACAGGCCGCGGTCGAACCGGAATACGGGTACCCGGCGTGCGGTACCTGAATGCCGACAACTCGACCAGTCAGGGCCGGCGGCTCGGCATCGGCAAGCATCTGGTCAACCATTTTGGCAAGGGCCTCGGCGTCCGCAGGATAGAACTGGCCAGCGACAACGGGTTCTCTAACCATGCTCGACTCCTTGGGGCTCGAACAAAACAGTCCAAGCACAATCGGCAACACCAGCAATGCAGTCCTCAATATCAACTCATCTTATACGTCGGCGGTGTCACTGTCAACGCGATGGAGCGACCTACACCTGTGACCACCTTCCGCACCGGTCGCCGTACCGATCAATGACCTGACCCTGGCGCAGGGTTTCGACTACCTCGCACTTGTTCGGACAGCCGTCACACTCAAAAGCTCTTGTTTCAAACTCAATGTCCGCGGTTTCGAAGCCGGCGAACTTTGTGCCCCTGCCGCAGGTTTCCTCGGCCGCCAAAATGGCTGCGCCGATCGCACCCATCACGAGAAAATGCTCGGGCACGACAATCTTTTGACCCAAAGCGCGTTCGAATGCGTCCTTGACCCCGACGTTGGCTGCGACACCGCCCTGAAACAGAATCATCGGCTGGATAACCTTTCCTCGAGCGACGGTGTTCATGTAGTTTCGGACGATTGCGTCGCACAGGCCCGCGACGATGTCTGCCGTGGCGATGCCGAGCTGAGCTTTGTGAATCATGTCACTCTCGGCAAA
>JBDRUN010000009.1:8738-46312 GCA_039801365.1 candidate division WOR-3 bacterium | reverse complement strand
GTCTGGGAACGCCGTGCACCGCTGATTCCGGAGCAGGTCAGTCAGCTTATCGGTGAGCATGGCCTTGAGTTCGTAGTCGAACATTCTGACATCCGCGTGTTCTCCGACGATGAATACCGAGAGGTCGGCGCGGAAGTGCGCCAAGACATCCAAGACTGCCCACTGGTCCTGGGGGTAAAGGAAATGCCCGAGTCTTTTTTCCAGCCCGGGCACACCTATGTCTTCTTCGCTCATGTCGTCAAGGGCCAGCCTCACAATATGCCGATGCTCACACGAATGATCGAACTTGGGTGCTCGCTTGTGGATTATGAGAAGATCACCGACGATGCAGGTCGCAGGCTGGTTTTCTTCGGCCGTTTCGCTGGGATTGCCGGCGTCGTTGACACACTGAACGGACTGGGCCAGAGGTTGCGCGTGCAGGGGTTTGAGACACCATTCACCCGGGTACGACTGGCACACGAGTACGGCCGGGTTGCCCTGGCCAAAGCCGCGCTGGCCGAAGTGGGGCGCGACATTGTTGAGCAGGGCCTGCCCAATGAACTGGTGCCACTCGTTATTGGTGTCGCCGGGTACGGACACGTTGGCAAAGGCGCATGGGAAATGCTCGACGCCCTCGGTGCTACTGAAGTTGAGCCCTTGGACTTGCCGGCGCTTGCTACAGACGGCGACGCACACACCGTGTACCGGGTGATGTTCCGCGAGGAGCACACGGTCGAGCCGATCGAGCTGGGCCACCGTTTTGACCTCAGGGAATACTTCACATACCCAGAACGGTATCGTTCCCGATTCGAGGAATACCTGCCCTTCCTGACCGTGTTGGTGAACTGCATCTATTGGGAGCCGCGGTATCCGCGACTCGTGACCAAGGCATGGCTGAGCCGGACATTCGGACTGGACCGGCCTCCAAGGCTCACAGTAATTGGTGACATCTCATGTGACATCAACGGCTCGATCGAGGCAACCGTCAAAGCAACGAACCCAGGCGAGCCGTTCTATGTATACGAGCCGACAACCGGTACGGTCCAGGACGGTGTGAACGGCGCCGGCATTCTGCTCATGGCGGTGGACAATCTTCCCTGTGAGCTCCCGTTCGACTCCTCGCGTGAGTTCGGCCTCGCACTAATGCCTTTCGTTCCCCAGCTGGCCAAGACTGACCTCAGTCTTCCGCTCGAGAGGCTCGACCTACCCGGGCCGGTCCGCCGCGGGCTGATTTTACACCAAGGCAGACTGACTCCTGAGTACCGGTATATTGAAAAATATCTAAGTCGCTGAAGGGAGTTGTCACTGATGAAAAAAGTCCTAATACTTGGCGCCGGACTGGTAGCCCGGCCGATGGTAAGGTATCTGCTTGAGATTCCCGATTTCGCGGTCACCGTCGCAAGCCGCACGGTGAGTAAGGCTCAAGAGCTGGTCGGAGCTAATCCCCGCGGGCAGGCGCTTGCGCTTCTGGCTGACGACGATTCGTCGCTCGGCGCACTGGTCAGGACCCACGACCTTGTAGTAAGCCTCCTGCCCTACACGCTACACTTGGCGGTGGCCAAGCATTGCCTCGCATGGAAGAAACCTTTGGTGACGACTTCTTACGTGAGCGATGCAATGCGGGCGCTTGACGCGGATGCGAAAAGGGCAGGAATTATCTTCCTGAACGAGATTGGATTGGACCCTGGAATTGACCATATGTCGGCAATGCAGATTATCGAGCGCATCAAGGCCGAAGGTTGCCGGGTGACGAGTTTTATGTCCTACTGCGGCGGACTGCCAGCTCCGGAGGCGAACGACAATCCGCTCGGGTACAAGTTCTCATGGAGCCCGAAAGGCGTAGTCATGGCCGGTCGGAACGATGGTCGGTACCTGAAAGATGGTAAAGAGGTGTTCGTGCCCGGGCCGCAGCTATTCAGCCACCGTTGGACCCTGGACGTACCTGGTGCTGGCCGGTTCGAGGCCTATCCGAACCGTAACTCGCTGCCCTACATTGCGCTCTACGGTTTAGAGGGCGTCCGGACGATGTTCCGGGGCACGTTGCGCAACCCAGGGTGGTGCGAGACACTGAAGGCGATCGCAGACCTCGGAATGCTTACGGACACACCAATCCCTGGACTGGCGCAGATGACGTGTGCGACATGGTTCAGTCGGCACCTGGCCGGTGCTCAAGACGCACGCCGGGCAGCGGCGGCTAAGTTGGGCCTTGACCCAGAACACCCGATTCTGGACCGGTTTGCCTGGCTCGGGTTCTTTGACGACCGGCCGGTCGGAATCGAGCACGGCTCAGACCTTGACGTACTTGCCAAGCTGATGCTCGACCGGATGGCATACAAGCCGGGCGAGCGCGACATGATCGTGCTGCACCACGAGTTCGAAACTGAACGGACCGACCCCAAGAAAGCACCGGAGACTCAGAAAACCGTAATCCACACCACTCTTGTGGACTATGGGATCCCAGGCGGTGATTCCGCGATGGCGAGGACCGTAAGCCTACCGGCCGCAGTGGCAGTCAAGCTCTTGCTGACCGGGGTCATTCGCCTGACCGGGGTTCACATTCCGGTCTTGCGCGAGCTGTATGAGCCGGTGCTGGCTGAGCTCAGCCGCCTCGGCATTAGCTTTCAGGAACGGGCTAGCCAAGTCTAACTAGTTGCCCCAAGTCGGGCTCGCGTGTTGTTGAGCTCGGCGATCTGGCGCTGAGACATCTGGATCATCTTCGAGAACAACAGCTTGTGGGCTGCACAGCTCACGCCATAGAACTTCACGTAGAAGAGCATGAGGTCCTTTTCGAGTTTGAGCGCGTTGTCCACTAGATATTGCACATCAAGCGCGGGGTCGGCCAGTTCAGCCGGATTTCCGACCTGTCGGTAGAACGAAGTCTCCGCCAGGGCACTCAGGAAAACCAGGTCCTCCTGCGTCGCATTTGCAAGAGCCGTTCCGTCACATTCGATCTCGCGGCACACCTTCTGCAAGTCAGGAAGGTTTGTCTCTTTTTCTTCGAGCAGACGTTCGAAGGTACGCTTTGCTGCATCATCACCGGCCAGGTCGCGGGCTAGGCGGTAGAAGCCGATTACGTCCTTCTCAACACGTAGCACAGTATCAAGAACCTGCTCAATGGGCAGACATTCGCCTCGCTGTCTCATCCAGTCTCCTAGATGTCGATGTTCAGCATATCGGTCATTCGCGTTTCAGTATCCTGCGAAGAGCGGTCAGTTTTACGATATGTGCTTTTTCTTCAGCAATAAGTCGCCCAACCGCCGGTTTCACCTGTTCTGAAACCATCTGCAGAATCTCAGTGTAGAAAAGCATGGTTTCCTTCTCAAATCCCAGTGCATGGTCAAGCGCCTCGCCAGAATTTCTTGACTCCCGGGCAAGGGACAAACTCTTGCCTGAGCCCAGGAAGTACTTGGATTCGACGATTGCATCGAGATACTCAGCCGCCTCCTGCCAGTTGTAAGCCAAATCCTGTGGTCGCTCCCTAACCGTCCGGGCAATCGCCTGAAACTCGGTCACGTGCCTGCCCTCCTCCTCGGCGAGAAATCGGAAAAGGTCCTTCAGCTTAGGGTCTTTCGTTTCCGCCGCAACCGCCTCGTAGAATTTTCTACCATCGCGTTCGGTCTCTACTGCCATTTCCATGACTTCGGGTCCGGAATAGGTAACTGGCATTTTTCTCCTGTCTGCGGTACAACTCACCGCATGCTAATATATTTCATGTACCCCGGGTGTCAAGCAGTCGCCGTTTCCGGGCAGTGATATGCCCGAAGTCACCCGGAGAGCAGAACCGAACATATGCAGAAGCTGTCCGCCAGCCGAGTTGCGGGACAACCTAGGCCTCGCCCCGGAGACTGCGCAGAAGTACCGCCTGATCCTAGGTGCTCACCGACCCGGAGCCGGTGAGTGCCTAAACCGCCAGGTTCAGACTGCAGTTGACTTGCCAGCCAGCCGGACTATACTCGGTCAACGACCGTGGCCGAAGTCAAGACCAGAAAAGGCCGGACCGACGCAGCGAGGCGGGTCGGCTGGCAGTTTATCTCTGGGCCGGCCGACGGTCATTAGCAGCTATGCAAAGATAGGAGGTCTGAGATGACGAGACACGTGTTCGCAGCGTTCGCCCTGCTGCTAGTCGCCGGACTTGCCAGCGCAAGCTGGCTGCCGGTGGCCGGCGGAACCGGCGGAGCGCGCATTGCGATACTCGAGCAGAATGCTTCCCGGACCGTGTTCGAGGTAACCGTGCCCGGTCTGGAGCAGACGCCGGTAGCGGTCGAGTCCGAGCATTTCGTCGACATCGGCCTGCCGGGCGAGGTAATGGCGGTGTTGGATGAGGGCAAGCCTCAAGTCCCGAAGGTTTCGGTGCTCTTGGCAATACCCACAGGAGCAAAGCCCACTGCGCGAGCGCTGGTCAAGGAGACGAAGCGACTGATAGTGGGTAACGTGTATCCTCTGCAGCCACCGCTCATCGATGGCCAGGAACCCGGGAAATTCGTGTTTGACCGGCAGTTCTACTCCCAGGATGTCAGCTATCCGGGCTATGATGTGAGAATTGTGGAAACCGGTGTATGGCGGGACCTGGACGTAGCGAATATCCAGGTGTACCCGGTGCAGGTGAACCCAGCACGAGGTGAGATCGAAGTCGCGTCGCGCATCCGGGTCGAGGTCGAGTATTCCGCTGGGACCTACCCCCAGACAGTCGCAGACTGGATGATACCACAGTATGCCCAGTACATTGACAACTTCAACCTGCTGCCGGTGAGGCCGCAGGACTACAGCGCGGGCGTACGGTACCTGGTGATTGCCCACACCGCGCATTCGAGCAACCCCTGGCTTACAGATTCTCTCATGGGTTGGATCAAGCAGCGTGGTTACGAGACCCGGATGATTGCGAAGTCAAGCTTCACCGCGCAGGAAATAAAGGATTCGATCAGGGCCGAGTACAACCGGAATACACCCAAAACCCTTCGGTTCGTGCTGCTGGTTGGCGAGTACGCCGAGATACCGATGGGCTCGTATTCCGGGGTCGGTCGTTCAGACTTCTGGTATTCAGACCTTGAGCCTTGGCCATCAGGCGATAATTACCCGGAGATTGCCCTTGGTCGGTTCTCACCGGACTCAGCCGGAGACTTGGCGAACCAGATCAAGAAAACACTCAAGTACCAGAAGAACCCGCCTTCAACCGCAAACTGGCTTGAGAAGATAAGAATGCCGACGCACAAGGAGCAGTACCCAGGCAAGTACTCGGGCTGCACCCGGGGCATTTACTTCATGCCCAAGCCATACTACCCGACTGTAAACATTGATACCATCATGGGCCAGTTCCGCTCGAACGCGGATGTAACTACGGCAATCAATGCTGGTGTGGGCATTGTGGCGTACCGCGGCCACGGCGACTACACCGAGTGGTGGCAGTGGGAGGTGAACAATCAGTCGTGGTACAACTCGCACGTTGACGCCTTGACCAACGGTGACATGACACCAGTCGTCTATAACATCGCCTGCAACTGTGGCGACATCTATCAGGCCGAATGCCTGTCCGAGCGTTGGCAAGGCAAGTACCCGGGCGGTGCGGTTGGCAACTTCGGTGCAACCCAGGCATCCTACACGCTACCGAATCACGGAATCTGCTCAACACTTGTCCGAGCTACAACCGATACCTGGACGATAACTGTACCGGGTGTGCGCAACTACGGGCCAACAGTGTACAACCTCGCGGAAATCAAGCAGTACGGAGTTGATGCATACGTGGCGAAGTACTGGCCTTCAAGCCCCTATCCTTACAACATCTGGATGTATGTCGTGCTCGGCGACCCTGCTCTGCCGGTGTGGACCGGTGGCATGCCGCAGAATGCGACCGTGACCAGGCCGGATTCGATACCGCTTGGCCCCTACACTCTGAACGTGACCGTCGAGGTTGGCGGCCGGCCAGTTGAGGGTGCACTGGTATGCGCCTGGAAGGAACCGGACTTCTACGTTGCCGAGCGAACCGACGCCTCGGGTCTTGCGTCGCTGGACGTCAACGCGGCTACGGCCGGCGAGGTACTGCTGACCGTGAGCGAAGGCCACGCCCAGCACTCAACACCCGGAGCCCAGCACACCCCGATACTGCCGTATGAGGCCACGATACGCGCTGGTGGCGGCGGCACACCGATGCCGAACATGCGCTACGTATCGAACCAGGTCCTCGACCCACCACCGGGCGGGAACAACAACGGTCGTTTCGATCCGGGTGAGACCGGAAACATCCTGGTCACAGTTCGCAATGCCGGCAATGCTCAGGCGAACAACGTAACCGCGGTACTCAAATCGGGCCATGCGCAGTTTGTGATTACTGACCCTAACGCGGTGTATGGCAACGTACCTGCAGGCGAGCAACGGACAAACACAACCGACCCGTTCACGGCGACCGCCGGGAGCGGAATACCGGGCGGCACGATGGTACCCTGCACCCTGAAGCTGCACTGCGATAACTGGGGTGACTGGACCTACACCTTCTCGCTTCAGGTCGGCGAACCGCCAATGCCTGGCATGCTTCTTATGGACCACGACACCGGGTACTGCAAGCTGACGGTATCCTGCCAGGGTTCAATCGGCTACGACCTGCCGCCGGCTGATATGGGTTCTGGGTTCTGCTATCCGAAGTCAGCTGCTTCGGCCTTGTTCTACGGCAGCGTCGCAGTGGGCAATGCCGAGACTTACGTGGCTGACCGGCATTTCTCGCAGCCGGCCTCAGGTACACCGAATACTGACCTGGTGCCGGTTGACAGTCTGCGGCCGGTGGTGCCGCCGGTGGCTGGGGATGAGCATTTCCGGGGCAGTTATTCAGACGCGGGCCATCCTTCGGCCAAGGGTCTAAAGATTACCCAGAACAGCTATCAGGTTGCGAGTTCAGGGTACGATGACTTTGTTGTGGTTGTGACCGACATTGCTAACAACGGTAGTTCAGCAGTGAACGGGTTGTATGCTGGTGTGTTTGCGGACTTTGACGTCGGTTCGACGCCGACTGCGAACGTGTGTTCTTCAGACGTTTCACGGCGGTTCACGTTCATGCGTCAGACCTCAAGTGCGAATCCGTGCGTTGGTGTGAAGATCCTAGCGCCGACGTCGTATGCGAATCTGGCCGCGGTTGACCATGCGCGGTACGTGTATCCGGATTCGGCAATGACCGACGGTATGAAGTGGCGGTTCTTGAACGGTACGGTGGTGCAACCGAACTCGAACCGGGCATATGACTGGTCGGTGTGTGTGTCGGTTGGGCCGTTCAATCTACCAGTGGGAGCGAGCCAGCGGTTTGCGTTTGCGTTCTGCGGCGGTGCCGATGGTGCCCAGGCCCGGGCCCATGCGGATTCGGCCCAGTCGTGGTATGACCGCAGCGTTGGTCTGGCTGAGGGACCGGTTCGGCCCGGGACCAGTCCACACCGGGTGAGGATCCAGCCGAACCCGGTCACCGACCGAGCCCTGGTGAGGTATCATGCTGGCCAGGCCGGTCTGGTGAGGATTTCGCTTTCGGACGCGACCGGCCGGACAATAGCGACCCTGTTCAGCGGCATGGCCGGACCCGGGCCGAACGAGTTTGTCTGGGACCCGGGACGGCTGGCAGCAGGAGTGTATTTCCTTAGGCTCGAAGCACCGGATGTTTCCGGGTTCGAGCGGGTGGTTCTGGCCCGCTAGACCGGTAATCCAAGTTGAGGCCCCGGGTTCTGCCCGGGGCCTTTGCTTGACGGTGGGACAGGACTTCCGTAGCATACAGCGATGGCTGGCCGGCATGAGTTCGTTATCTGTGACGTGTTTACGAACCGGCAGTTCAGCGGGAATCAGCTTGCGGTGTTTCTGCACGCCGCCGGGCTTGAGGGAGAGAAAATGCAGGCACTAGCCCGCGAGATGCATTTCAGCGAGACGACGTTCATCATGAGTCGCCGTCCAAGTGAGCGCGGCTGGCCGGTGCGGATTTTCACACCGGCCCGGGAAGTTCCTTTTGCCGGGCACCCTAGTCTGGGTACAGGTTTTGTCATCTGGCAGGAGTTTCTGGGGCGTTCTGCGGACCGGGTTGTGCTTGACCTGGCGGTGGGAAGTATTCCGGTCGAGGTTGTCGGCAATGGCGAGCGCTTTGTCATGACTCAGGCCGAGCCGGATTTCGGCGACGTTATTGAACCGGGCCGGGCCGCAGCAATTCTCGGTATTGCTGAGGATGATATTGATGTGCGATTTCCGGCCCAGGAGGTTTCGACCGGGTTGTGGTTTCTCATTGTGCCGGTGAGAAGACTGGAGCCGGTTCAGCAGGTCCGAATCTGCCGGTCTGAGTATGACCGGTTGTGCAGTGAGCATCGGGCCAAGGCCGTGCTCGCATTCTGTCCCGAGACAGTTGAGCCGGAGAACGACTTTCACGTGCGGGTGTTCTGCGATTATTACGATGTGCCGGAGGACCCGGCAACCGGTAGTGCAAACGGATGCCTGTGCGCGTGGCTGGTCCGGCACGAGTATTCTGGCAAGCCCGAGGTAAGGGCCATTTGTGAGCAGGGGTTTGAGATAATGCGGCCATCGCGGCTGTATCTTGAGGGCCGCAGGCGCGGGGCAGGGATAGAAGTCAAGGTTGGTGGTGGAGTGGTGATGACGGCTAGGGGCACAGTCGTCGAGCTGGAGCATTGACAAGTGCTAGACCGGGTCTAGACTTTTTTCATGAAACAGGCGATTTTCAGTAGTCTGTTGCTAGTGGCCTTGTCAGTTTCCGCCCTGGCCCAAGTTGAGAGTCTGCCCGCACCGGTGGTGAACCCCAACTCTTTCGAAATCATCGCAAACAGCCGCTATTCAACTCATTCGGGATTCACCAGTTCGCTGTCCAGTCAGGTGCTGTCGAACGTGCTCTGGGCAATGAGCCGAGCGCCGTCGCTCGGGTCTAGTTATCGTGAGATATACGTTGCAACTCCGACCAACGTGTATCTTTACGACCCAGCGAGCCACACGATGAGTGTGCACCGGTCTGGTAACCGCCGTTACAGTTCAAGCTCGGCATTTGAAGTCGGCATTGCAGTGCAGCGCAACGAGGAGGCCGGGCTGGCAGTTCAGGCCGGGCTTCTGGCTGGGTGTGCATTCTGGACAAGAAGCGGTGCAACCAATGCGTCCTGCCCGATGGCGTACGCCGCCAACCACGCGAACAGCAACTGGAATCCGCGCCATCAGATTCTGATGGTGAACGTGTACGGTGCGCGGACTGCGACCGGGCTGACCGATTCCTGCGTGGCCCGCTCGTCAGATTCGACACTGCCCCGGCCGGTGACAAACGGCAGCGACTCCTTCGAGGTGGTGCTTGCCGACCTTGGGCAGGACACACTGTTTGATGGTACGAGCCTGCCGCTTGCCGACCTTTCTCAGATACTATGGGCCGGTTACGGCGTGACGCCTCACATGCCGATGAGCCGGCGGGGCCTGACGGTGCCGTCAGCGGTTGCCAACTACTACCTTACCCAGCACATCTACCTTGTGAACGACAGCGGAGTGTTTCGTTACCACAACCGGCTGCCGCCGGGCACGAACCTTGCAACAAGTGACCACCGGATTCAGCTTGTGACTGCTGGTGACCGCCGCGACTCACTTTGGGCCGCATGCCCGCGATTGCCCAAGGCCGCAGGAGCATACGTCGTCATCTGTTATAGTGATACGACCACGGCCTGGGCCCTGATTGAGACCGGCTTTGTGGCGTTCCAGTATCTCTTGCAGGCAAGAATTCTCGGACTAGGCGGCTGCGTAACCGCGCCTTTGGGCCCGGTTGAGCGTGCGGCGATTCGGTCAGCGCTCGGGCTAGGCAGTGTTGAGTATCCGATCGTTGTTTTCTCAACCGGCCAGGTTCTGACTGGAGTCCAGGAGCAAGGCTTTGACCCTGGCACCTGGCTTCGGGCCGGTTCCGGCATTGGTCTACCAGTGCGGATGGAGTACCGGCTAAGCCGGTCGGACGCGGTCAGCTTTACGGTTCTAGACATGGCCGGCAGGGTTGTGGCCAGGTGGCAGGAAGTGCAGGTCGGGCCTGGGCAGCATGTTGCTGAATGGAACGGGACTGATGCGAACGGCCGGCCAGTGCCAGCCGGCGTGTATGTGTGCCGGATGACTTCGGGTGAAGAAAGCAGGCAGTGCCGGGTTGCGTTCGTGCGCTGAGCCGGCTCTTGAGTAGTCATTCTGGACGGGCTGTGTCTGGGCCGGTTTCGCGTTGGTGAGCAGATTGCTTGTTGCAGTGGCGGCCTTGCTGGCCGGGTGTCGGACGCCAGTGCCGGCAGGCGATGTGCTCAAGATGAACGTTGAGCTTGTGCGGGAGGGAAAGCTCGACCGAATAAACATCCATGCGTATCGAGTGGCAATGATGCTGATTGATGAGCCAGTATGGGAGGGTGAAGCACCAGGGTATGACCGCTCGAGATTCCTGGAGCGTAAGGCTTACTATCGGGGTGAGTTCCGCTGGAGTCTAATCCGGGACTGGCTCAGGTCGCACTATGAGCACGGGTCAGACCTGGATGTTGCCAAGGTATATGAGTTCCGGACTATGGCTGAGATGCGCGCCTTTCTGGGTTGTGACCCGGAGGAGCAGGGTATACCAGTGGTCGAGTCGGTGAGGCAGCAGTATCAGGACTTGGAGCCGGTTGTGTGGCCGGCTGAGCGGGTGCGCTTCATTTCCGGCCAAATGCCAAGCCATTTTTCAGCATCAATCTGGCCGCTTATTGTTCAGCGCGAGTCGCAAGGCCAAAGCTGGACCGGGCTTGAGCTAGCCGAAGCGTCAGGTGTGGTTGATCGGTGGGCAATTGGCTATCTTACGTCGCATGGCAGGCTGTACGGCACCCTGCTGTTGCGGGTGCGTGGGCTGTGGGCGCTGTGGCCGCTGGTCAGATAGTAGAACCGGCACGTATCGGCGGAGAATTGAGTGTCAGGTCAGAGAGAGCCGGTGCTTGGTGTACTAGGCTTGATTTGGTTCGGCAAGTCTGGCCCGGATGCGGCGGATGAGTTCGTGCACGTCGGTGCAGTCTGTGCTGAGACGCTCGAATGGGCAGACGCCGGTGTTGTCGCGGTTGAGGATCTGCGGCACGGTTTCTTCGAAGGAGTGATTGATGCCTGTGGTGAACAGGATGTGCGCGGCCTCGGTCGAGCCGATGCCGCCGAGAACCGCGGCAGGTCGAAGATAGGCGAATATGCGAGCGGCGCAGGCACCGACCACTCGGTCGGCGACTGTTGCGGCACCAAGACCAAAGGGAAACCAGTCAACAAGTTCGAGCAGTGGCCTGACTCCGGGCTGATAGGAAGAGTAGAGGTCTGTGTCACCTTCGAATACTAAGATGCTCAGACCTTCGGTGTATAGTCGCTTGAGCTGATCAAGCACCGTGACCTATTTTCGTCTGAAATGCGCCAAGGTCAAGACGGCCATGAGTCGTGTGGAACTGAGCAAGAGGGCTAGGAAGCTAGATAGTTTGAAAGCCTGAAAGCCAGGTAGCCAGACAGCCTGAAAGCCAGAGGGAAGGCAAGCCTTTCTGGCTACTCCCTTTCCGGCCTACCAGCTCGGGTGTCAGACCAGTTTTTTTTTCTTGACAAACGCTTCTGGCTGTGTAGTGTTGCCGTCCTAAGTGGCGCCACGATTCCTTCCACTAACTCAGACCACCAACTGGCTCAGCCAGTTGTTGAAGGAACATGCTGTCTTTTTCCCGGTGGTAATTGATGGCAAGGTGCACTGGCAGCGCCTTGCCCTTGAGGATGATGCGGATGGTGCCGGAGGCCCTGGAGGGGGCCTTTCTTGTATCCGGACGTCAGAGCCGGTAAAGGCATTCTTTTTCAGTCCGCGGGAGAAGGTTGCTTCGTTGCCGGAGAAGTTCGAGCCGGCCATGGCCGAGAAGCGGGTTCTGTTTGGTGCGAAGCAGTGCGACATTGCGGCGCTGCGCGTGCACCGACGGATTTTCCTCGACGGTGAGTTCAAGGACGAGTTCTATGCTAGTCGCCGGCGCAACACGCTCCTTGTTGTTGCCGACTGCCCACAGCCAGAGGATACCTGTTTCTGTAATCTGGTCGGCGGCCAGCCACACGCCGGGCCAGAAGACAGAGACGAGGCTGATGTGAGTCTGGCGGTGATCGAGGGCGGCTGGATCATTGAGGCGCTTTCGGCCGCAGGTGAGGAGTTGGTCAGTCAATCCGGTGCGGCTGAGGCGAGCGGGGCTCAGGTTGCAGTGCGCGATGAGCAGCGCCGGCGCGCCAGCGCTTTGCTGGCCGGGTTCAATCCGAGAGAGTTTGCTAAGGATGCGCCAGAGCGCATCTGGAAGCGGAACACGGACAAGGTTTTCTGGCAGCATCAGGCCGAAGGATGCGTCGAGTGCTATGGCTGCCTTGCGGTTTGTCCGACCTGCTACTGCTTCCTGCTGTATGACCGGCCAGGGGAAAAGGCCGGGATGGAGCGGACCCGGGTCTGGGACGCGTGTTACATTACTGCGTACGCTAGGGTGGGCGGCGGCGCAAATCCGCGCTCGGAGTTCCATAAGCGCTTTTTCAATCGGTTCTACTGCAAGTTTTCTCATTTCAAGACCTGGCAGGGGATGTATGCGTGCTCAGGCTGCGGCCGGTGTATCCGGGCGTGCATGGGCAAGATTGACGTGCGTAAGGCAGTGCTCGAGGCGTAGCGTGGCCAATATCTATCAGCCGATAAGTGCCGAGATTCTCGAGGTAATTGAAGAGACTCCGAATATCAGGACCTTCGTGCTGAAGCCGGAGCAAGAGGTGCCGTTTCTGGCCGGGCAGTTTGTCGAGCTGACGATACCGGGTCATGGTGAAGCGCCATTCACGCCCTCTTCCTCGCACTTCGAGCGCGAAACGCTTGAGATGACGATAATGAAGGTCGGCCGGGCAACAAGTGCGCTCTTCAAGCTCGGGCCCGGGGACTTTGTCGGCATCAGGGGACCGTACGGCCAGCGCTATCCGTTGGAGAAGTTTGAGGGCCGGGATATATATATTGTCGGCGGCGGTGTGGGTCTGGCACCGCTGCGAGCGCTGTTTCTGGCTCTGACGCATGAGATTCACAAGTACAAGCGGATTTACCTGCGTTACGGCGCGCGGACACCGGCTGACATCGTTTATAAGCGGCTTATCCCGAAATGGGAGAAAATGGACAAGGTTGACGTTGAGCTGTCAGTGGATGCCGCAGACGAAAAGTGGATGAAGAAGGTCGGTGTTGTCACCTGTCTCATGGACGAGATTCCGTGTGATGAGAAGACAAGTATTGCAGTCGTGTGCGGGCCGCCGATAATGATGAAGTTTGTGACCCGGCGGCTGCTCGAAGCTGGCTTTGACGGCCGGAACGTGTATCTCTCGATGGAGATGAACATGTCGTGCGGCCTGGGTCAGTGCGGGCACTGCAAACTCGGCCCATACTTTACCTGCAAGGACGGTCCGGTCTTGACCTGGGATCAGATAAAGGACATCCCGGATCCGTTTGTCTAGGATCATGGTAAGGACAACAGAGGAAGTAGTGTGACGGTAAAGCGGACGACATGCCCGTTCTGTCGCAACGGCTGTGAGTCCGGGGTCAGCCACCACTACCAGTACCGGATGGAGTACGTTGCGGACGCCAGAGTGAACCGTGGCCGGCTGTGCCCGCGGGGTAACAGCGCAAGCATCGTGCTTGACCATCCAAAGCGCCTGGCATATCCGCTGCTTGATGGCCGGGAGATTACTTGGCCTGAGGCAATTGCGACGATTAGGGCTTGGATTGCGAATGCGGGTCCGGAACAGACCGCGGTTGTTTACACTCGCGGCCTTGGCCTGGATGAGACCCGGCTGGTCTGCGGGCTTGCTCGTACGCTCGGCACGAAGAACCTGGTCTGTGGTTATGTTGAGCCGGACAACTGTTTCAACTACCGGCTGGAAAAGACGAAGGACGCGAAACTGGAACAGGTACAGTCGGTTTCGGCCATGTTGCTTGTTGGCGACGTATTCTCGACATCACCGGTGGCGGCCGGGCCATTGACAGAAGCCCGGTACCAGGACCGCAAGCACCGGCTTGTAGTGATTGATTCTTTCCGAACCCGCCAGGCCGGTTTTGCCCACCAGTTCATTCAGGTCAGGCCTGGGACCGAGGGGTTCGCACTGCTGGCCTTGGCCGGATTGCTGGGTAAGACTGCGGGTATTGACCCGGAACGCTACAGCGAGTTGGCCGGTGTTCATCGGGTCGAGCTGGAACAGGCGGCAAAGACGCTGGTTGCGGGGCCGACCCGGTTTGTTGGCTGTGCCATGCATCCGGGCCGGGTCAAGCATCCGGTACTGGTGAGCCTTGCTGCGCAATTGGTCGCGGCCAAGCTCGATTCGCCGTTCACAGGGTTTGGCGAAGCGCTCATGCCCCTGGCTCCGATCAAGTTCTCAGAGTTCAGGCAGGCATGTGCCGAGGCCAGGGTCAGGCTGGTGCTCTGGTTCGGCGGAATGCACCCGTACAGCTATCCGGCCCTGTTCCCGGAGGTCGCCAAGGTCGAGTTCCGGGCGGTAACAAGCATTTTCCGGCCGGCCGAACCGCTGCCTGGTCTTGTGCTGCCGGTGCCGAGCGAACTTGAAAAGGAATCCCGGGGACGGGGATACTGGGGTGAGTTTGAGCGTCATCCGCTTGCCGCACCGTACAGTGGTACCAAGCTGGTCGGCTGGATAATAGAGCAGCTGGGCTTTGACCCGAAGGTTGCGGCTCAGGCTGGGTCCGAGTGTAAGCCGTCAACGGTGTTCACTGCGACCGAAGTTGCAAAGCTCGGCAATCGCTACGCCGACGGCGAGGAAGAGCAGAAGGCTGAAGATGAACTGCTACTGGTTGGTGAAAAGGCGGCTTTCGGCATCGGCGGATTCTTTACCGAGGAAGACGATATTGCGCTCAGCCCGCAAGACGCGCGGCGGTTCGGGCTGGCCGACGATGAGCAGGTTCGGGTAACGACCGGCACCGGTTCGATTGAGTGCCGGGTGCGCTTGAGCCAGGCGGTGCCAGCCGGGGTCGCAGCCATTGGCGTGAATGCGCACAAGAACCGGGCACTGTTTCCGCTCCTGACCGACCCGGTAACATCCGAAACCGAAATTCCACCGGTTGCCGCGCGACTCGAGAAGGTCGGCCGGTCGAAGAAGCTTGCGCTTGAGGCGATGAAGGAAGCATAGTGGCAAAGCGACTGTTTCTTCGTCTTGACTACTGCATTGGCTGCCATGCTTGTGAGGCTGCGTGCCGGAGCCGGTTTGCCGGTGAGGCGAGGGTCCGCTACGCCGAGGTAAACGAGACGGTTCTGCTGCCGATGAGCTGTCGGCACTGTGCCGAGCCGCTCTGTGCGGCGGCGTGCCCGTTTGAAGTTATCGTCAAGACAGAAAACGGTGTGGTCCAGCAGGCCTCGTTCCACTGCGTGGGGTGCCGTTCCTGTGCGTTGGCCTGCCCGTTTGGAGTAATTGATACCAGCATGCTGCGCCGTATCGCCCAGAAGTGCAGCCTGTGCGCGGACCGACCAGAAGGCCCGCGCTGTGTTGCTACCTGCCCGACCGGCGCATTGACCTTTGTTGAGGAGAAGGAAGTTGCCGAGACTGTGGTTGGGGTCGGATTTGCCGGCCGGCACGGCCACTGGAGGCGGCCATGACGGCCGGACGACTGCCGACAACCGACCGGAGCCTGGGACGCTGGCCCGCGCTGACCTCTGAGCGGAGGGTCGCATGAGCGGACTCTGGAACGGGTGGGGTCTGGCGTTTCGGTTCCTGGTATTTCCTGGTTTCCTTTTCAGTGTCGTTGTCGGTCTGGTGCTGACCTGGGTTGACCGGTTCGTGAGTGCCCGAGTCCAGTGGCGAAAAGGCCCGCCATTCTACCAGCCCTTTGCTGATCTGGCCAAGCTCCTACTCAAACAGACGATTGTGCCCAAGGGTGCGGCGGCCAGCGTATTCCTCTTGGCGCCGCTATTGGGCTTTGCGGCAATGTGCATCACCTCGGTACTCCTGTTCTATGTGAACTTCCATCTTCAGGGGTCGTTTGTCGGCGACCTCATTGTCCTTGTTTACCTTTTTGCGCTGCCCCCGCTTGGGTTGATTCTTGGCGCTTCGGCCAGCCGCAACCCGCTTGCGGCGGTTGGTGCGTCGCGGGAGATGACGCTGTATTTCGGATACGAGCTGCCGTTTCTTCTGGCCCTGGTCGTGCCAATTGTGAAGTCAGGCGGTGCGATCCGACTCGGGGATATCATTGCGGCGCAGCAGGTTTCCGGACCGTTTCTGTATTCTGTTTCCGGAGTGATTGCCGGGCTGATTGTGCTGGTGACGATTCAGGCGAAGCTCGGCAACGTGCCCTTTGACATGGCCGAGGCCGAACAGGAGATAATGAGCGGAGTGTACTGCGAGTACTCGGGTGCGGCCCTGGCGATATTCCGGCTGACCCGGGCGATGATGTTCTTCCTCCTGCCATTGTTCTTAGTCACCGTACTCTGGGGTGGACTGGCGGACTGGTGGGCGATTCCTAAAGCATTGGCAATTGTCGTGTTGCTTATCCTTATGCGTAACACCAACCCGAGACTACGGGTTGACCAGGCGCTGAGATTCTTCTGGTTTTTCCTTGGCAGTTTCGGTATAATCGCGGTCATTCTGGCATTCTTGAGACTATGAGCAAGCTCGGACTCTGGGGTCTGAAGAAGTCGCCGTGGGTCTACCACGTGGCGGCGGCTTCGTGCAACAACTGCGACATCGAGATACTGGAGCTGTTGACCCCGCGCTATGATGTCGAGCGGTTCGGAATCGTCCTTGTCGGCTCGCCGCGGCACGCCGACGCTCTGCTTGTGACCGGAGTGCTGAACCGGAAGTCACTGCCCCGGGTTATGGAAGTTTATGAGCAGGCGGCAAAGCCGTGCCTAGTCATCGGCATTGGTACTTGCACCTGCAATAATCACATTTTCATGCACTCGTACAACGCGATGGGACCATACGACAAGTATCTGCCGATGCACGCCTACATTCCCGGTTGCCCGCCCAAGCCAGAGGCGATGATACTTGGCGTGGTCAAGGCGCTGAGCAAGCTATGAGGACAAGAGCCAGGAAGGGAGTAGCCGGAAATGGAGTGGCTCCGCTCTGCTCAAGGCACAGGGTTAGCGGGGAGGGGAGATGAGCGGCCAGACACATCAGAGCCCGCGGCCGGCGCTTGATGAGTTCTGTAAGCGGTTTCCTGAGGTAGAGGTGTACGAGCACAATCCGAGACGGCTGTATCTTTCGATTCCGCGAGAGCGATTGACCGAGGCGTGCCGGTTCCTGCACGAAGAGCGTGGCATGAGACTTTCGATCTGCACCGGCCTGGACACGCGCGAAGGGTTCGAGGTGCTGTACCACTTCTCTGAGGACTCAACCGGCACCCTGTATAACCTCAAGGTAGTGGTACCGAAAGACGACCCAAGACTTGATTCGCAGGCAGGGTGGTTCCCGGCGTGCAACTGGATTGAGCGGGAGATGCACGAGCTGCTTGGTATCGAGTTTCCCGGCCATCCGAACATGGAGCCGCTATTGACTTCAGACACCGACTGGGACCCGAATAAGCACCCGTTGCGCAGAGATTACGAACGGAGGGCAGAAGCCCATGGCCGATAATAGCCGGCGGATAGTGCCGATTGGGCCGTTCCATCCTCTGCAGGAAGAACCGGAGTTCTTCAAGCTCGTGGTCGAGGGTGAGAAGGTTGTGGACCTTGAGATTCACCTTGGCTACAACCACCGCGGACACGAGTTCATCTCGCCGGAACTGACCTATGACCAGATTCCGTTCCTGGTCGAGCGGATTTGCGGCATCTGTTCGAACTCGCACCCCCTGGCGTGTGTTCTTGCGATCGAAGACTGCGCGGGCGTGAAGCCTCCGCCCCGGGCGAACTACATCCGAAGCATCATTCACGAGCTTGAAAGGATTCACTCGCACCTCTTGTGGGTAGGTTTGGCCGGTCACTTCATCGGGTACAACACGGTGTGGATGTGGGCTTGGCGATACCGTGAGGACATTCTTGCGGTGTTCGAGATGATCACCGGGAACCGAAACCACTACGCAGCCAACAAGCCGGGCGGGGTCAGGCGGGACATAAGCAAGGAGCAGGTCCCCGAAATACTCGCAGCGCTTGACCTGGTTGAGAAGAAGACGATGATGCTGACCAAGGCCGTGCTTGACGACCCGGTCATCCGCAGTCGGCTGGAAGGCGTGGGCATCTTGAAAAAGTCGGATGCGATTGCCTACTCGACAGTCGGGCCGACAGCGCGCGGGTCCGGCGTGCCCTGGGATGTGCGGCACGACGACCCGCATTGTGCGTACGATGAGGTTAGATGGGATGTGGTCGTCGCCGAGGAAGGCGACGTGTTCGCCAAGGCCAGAGTAAGGTTGCTTGAGATATTCGAATCAGTGAAGATTGTGCGACAGTGCCTGGAGAACCTGCCGGATGGCCCAATTCAGACCCGGATTGAGGAAATCCCGCCGGGTGAGGGTTGCGGACGGACCGAAGCGCCGCGGGGCGAGGTGTTCCACTACATCCGCTCGGACGGCTCGAACCGACCCCTGCGGCACAAGGTCAGAGCGCCCAGTTACATGAACATCGCCTCGAACGTGGTGGCAGTGCGGGATGGCTCGATTGCGGATGCGGCCCTGACCCTGGCTGCGGTTGACCCGTGCTACTGCTGTACTGAGCGCATGGCTGCATTCGAGGATGGCAGGCAGAAGTACACTTGGCAAGATCTGCTAAGGTTGTCATGGCAGAAGACCGAGCAGATACGGGAGAAGATGCGGCGATGAGCGGGCTTGTTGCTGGAGCGATTCTCGGGCCGATAGTAATTGGGCTCCTGATTCTCGTTGCCCGTCGAATGCCGGTCTGGCTGCGCAACCTGCTGGCCATGCTTAGCACGGTTGCGGTCATGGGCTGCATTGCCGTGCTGTGGCTTCTGGCTGGGACTGGGTCGCATAACCTGTGGTACTTTGGTCTGCTCAAGGTTCAGACAGCACCGGTGTTTCTGGTGGATGGCGTCGGGCTTCTGTTTGCCGCAGTGTTCGGACTTGTGTGGCTTCTAGTTACAATTTACTCGCTCTACTACATGCGTTGGTATGAGTTCCAGCATGAGTACTATAGCTTCCTGCTTATTATGCTGGGTGCGCTCGTGGGGCTTTGCCTGTCGCAGAACCTGCTCGTAATCTATCTCTTCTGGGAGATTGCCGGGATTGCGACCTGGCGGCTGGTAGCGTTCTATCGTGGGGAGAAGGAAGTCAAGTTCGCTCAGAAGACGGTCCTTTTGACCTTTTCTGGCTCGGTGCTGATGCTCGTAGGATTCGCGATGGTATTCGTCGAGCAATACACCCTGGCTATCACCTATCTGCCAGGTGGTACGTGGAGCATCCTTTCCGCACTCTTGATTCTGGCTGGTATGCTGACCAAGTCGGCGAGCATGCCGTTCTACGTTTGGCTCCCCGATGCGCACACTGCGGCACCATCGCCGATGAGTGCTGTTTTGTCCGGAGTCGTCGCCAAGATTGGACTGGTTGCGTACTTCCGTATATTCGTACAGGGAAACATGCAACTGCCGGCGTGGTGGCCATTGCTCGTTGCTGGGCTCGGGCTGGCCGGTTCGCTTGTGGCCGCGGGCAATGCCCTGTGGGAAAAGGACTACAAGCGTGTCCTGGCCCTTTCCACGGTCAGCCAGCTCGGGTATGTCTTTATCGGACTTGCCTTAGCGCCCGGGCTGGGGTTGTTTGCGGCGGTCGTGTACCTGGCAGCGCACGCGCTGGCCAAGGCCGGACTGTTTTTGGCAGTGGGTGAAGTGGAGCGGGCAACCCACAAGCGCAACATTGACGAGTTGTCCGGAGTGTCGAACACGATGCCGGTTACCGCAGTTTCGGTGGCGCTGCTGGCGCTGTCAATTGTCGGGTTGCCGCCACTTTTTGGCTTCTTCGGCAAGCTGTACGTTGTCGTGGCCGCACTGCAGGCAAATCTCATCATCGCAGTCGGTGCACTGGCTGCAGCAGTCATGACCGTGCTCTACATGCTCAGACTGTACCGGATTTTCACCGGCGAGCCGAAACCTGGAATTGTCGGCCGGGAATACCCGCTATTGACGGCGGTGGTTGCGGTCTTCGCAGTCGTGTCGGTTGCGTTTGGGGTTCTTTTCCCCATTTTCGGCCGGTGGGTCGAACAGAGTATCGCGGGGAGCCTATTATGAGGAGAGGCGGAAAGCCGGAAAGCCGGAGAGCCAGAAGGTCAGAAAGCCAGAAAGCCAGAAAGCCGGAGAGTCGGAAGGCCGGAGAGCTGTTCGGAGGGGTTACCGGTATTGTTCCTGATTGTGGGCGTCGTACGCTCGCGGAGGAGAGGATTTCCTGATGCATCCCTTCTTTGTAATGCTGCTCGTACCAGCTGCGTTCGGGCTCGCTGGGTATCTTGTTGGCCGGTTGCGTAATGAGTTCAGCTTTGTCGGCACGATGCTGAATCTTTACTTTGCGCTCAGACTCTTCTTGCGCTCGCGGCACGACACGGTCATCTACCAGTGGTTTGAAACCGCCCTCTTCCCAGTATCGTTCCGGCTCGATCCGCTGTCTGGCTTCATCCTGGTGTTCGTGGCGGTATTCGGGGTACTCATTGTGCTTTTCTCGTTCCGCTACATGAAAACCTGGCACGGTACGAGGGGCTACTACTTCTATCTGCTGGTGGCGCTGGCCTGCTCGAACGGCGTGCTTCTGGCGGCAAACCTTGTGACGTTGCTTTTCTTCTGGGGAGTGCTGCTGGTGATTCTTTACGGCCTGCTGCTGGTCGGCGACGCTGGTGCGGAGAAAGCGGCGCGCAAGGCACTGGTCGTAGTCGGGTTATCAGACTTTGCGATGCTGCTCGGAATCGGGATTCTGCTTGCGGGTAGCGGCTGGACCGACCTTGCCCCGCGTGCGCCGATGGGCCTTACCGACCCGGCGAACATTGCAGCCTTTGTACTGATTGCAACCGGTGCCCTGGCCAAGGCTGGCTCGATGCCGCTGCACACCTGGATACCGCAGGCCTCGGAGAGTTCGCCGGCCACGGTCATGGCGTTCATTCCGGCCTCACTCGACAAGTTGCTCGGCATCTACCTGCTCACCCGGATCTCGGTCTATATGTTCAACATCTCGACCAACATGGTTCTGCGCAACGTGATGATGGGAATTGGTGCGCTGACAGTACTGGCTGCGGTGATGATGGCGCTGGTACAGAAACGGGTGATGCGGCTGCTTTCTTTTCACGCCGTGTCCCAGGTCGGGTACATGGTGCTGGGCATCGGCACTGGCACGCCGGTTGGTGTTGCCGGCGGCCTGTTCCATATGCTCAACCACGCCACCTACAAGTCGGGCTTGTTCCTTGCGGCGGGGTCGGTCGAGTACTGGACAAAGAACGACGAGATTGAGAAGCTGGGCGGGCTGACTAGGCAGATGCCTTTGACCTTCTTCTCGTTCCTTGTGTGTGCGCTGGCGATTGCCGGTGTGCCGCCGCTGAACGGCTTCGTATCCAAATGGATGGTATATCAAGGAATTATTGACCTCGCGCGCGAGGGGAGCCGACTCTACCCGGTCTTCCTTGTGGCGGCAATGCTCGGTAGCGTATTGACCCTGGCATCTTTTCTCAAACTTTTGCACGCGGTGTTCCTTGGCCAGCGACCTCAGAACCTCGCCCGGGTTCGGGAAGGCAGTTTCACAATGTGGCTGCCGACAGTGATACTGGCGCTCTTGTGCATTGTGTTCGGGATATTCGCTTATCAGTTGCCATTGCGCGGGCTAATCTACCCGGCGCTGCCCTTTGCAGTCGAGCCTTTCGGAATCTGGCAACCAGTGCTGACCACTCTGCTTATCTTGGTGGCACTTGGCATCGGCTTGGTGATTTACCTTCTGGGTACGGTCCGTCGGCCGGTGGAGGGAGCGACGTTTGTCGGTGGCGAGAAGATAGCCGACGAAGAGGCAAGCCGGGTGCCGGGAACTGCATTCTATTCGCCGGTCAAGCAGATGCCGGTCCTGGGTGACCTTCTGCGCTTTGGTGAGACTGGTGCGTTTGACCTGTACAACTGGGTTGTGGGTTTGCTCCAGGCAGTGGGTGTTGTTTTCAGGCGGGCGATTGATGCTGCGCTCGAATTGTTCTATCATTATATAAGTTCGCTGCTTGTCCGGGCCGGCGCGGGACTAGGTCGACTGATGCTGGGCGAGCTGCCGATTTACCTAGCGCTTGTGCTCCTGGGTGCGGTGCTGTTCTACTCGATTATACTGATAGTGTGAACGATGATTGAACTATACGTGCTACTCGTTGCAATGCTTGCGGCCGCGGTTGTGGCGATCCAGGTGCGCGACCTTTTGGCTGCGGCGGTGGCAATGGGTTTGGTCGGCTTCAGTGTCGCGGTGATATTCATCCTCGTGCAGGCGCCGGACTTGGCCATCGTGCAAATCGTGGTCGAGATTCTGTCAGTTGTGTTCTTTGCCGCGGTCATTCTCAGAACAACACACGAGGATACGACCGTGGGCAAGGCTTTTGGTGCGGACATGATTGTGCCGGCGGCTATCTTCGGCGTATTTGCAGTCGTTTTTGCCGGTCTATTATCCGTGGTGTTGCGCGAGCTGCCGGTGTTCGGTTCGCCGCTGATGAGTGTGGCTTCGGCGTATATTGATGCCGGTCTCAAGCAGACCGGCGCGGCTAACGTTGTGGCAGCGATAATTCTTGACTACCGGGCCTATGATACGCTGGGTGAGGCGGTCGTGCTATTCACTGCCGTGGTCGGAGTCCTGACCGTGGTACGCCGGTTCGGTCGCCGCGACCACACGGAAGACGAGGTTGACTGAGATGGAGCGGCCGGAAGAACGAGAGATGGCAGGAACTGGACAACCGGAGCGCCGCGGCATGTCGGCTATTGTCCAGACGATTGCGCGGCTGGTTTCCGGAATGCTATTCCTCTATGGCTGGTACATCGTTCTGCACGGGCATCTGACCCCGGGCGGAGGTTTTGCCGGTGGAGTCTTGGTTGCTGGTTCCTTTATCCTCGTTTCGCTTGCCTTCGGCTCGGTCGAGAACGTTGAGCAGCATCGCTACACTTTCTCCTCAATATTCGAGAGTGTCGGCGGACTTATGTTCATATCCATCGGTCTTGCGGGGTATCTGGCCGGCGTGTCGTTCCTGAACAACGTCTGGTTCTGGGTCGGTCGGCCGCTTTCGCTGGTGAGCGCGGGCACGATTCCTTTAGCCAACATCGCCATCGGCATCAAGGTCGGAGCCGGGTTGTTCGCGATCTTCCTGGCGCTTGGTGCTTCGCGGTTTGTGATGGAGGAGTAACCGGAAATGACCGATTCGCAAGCATCACGGTCCAACCGGTCGTGGGAACCAGATGGCCGGATGGACAGGACTGAAAGGACGTAAGTGATGATTCCATACCTGGCTTGCGTGCTGCTCTTTCTGGTGGGGTTGTACGCGGTCGTACTGAAGCGGAATCTCATCAAGATGATAATCGGGTTCAGCCTGATGGAGTACTCGATAAACCTGTTTTTCGCCCTTGTTGGGTTCAAGCAGGGTGCGATTGCGCCGATTGTGACCGGGCTCGCAATGCGCAAGAACTTTGTTGACCCGCTACCTCAGGCGCTGGTCCTGACGGCGATTGTCATCGGCTTGGCGACGACGGCGCTGATGCTTGCGCTGGCGATGAGAATCTACGAGAAGTACAAGACGTTCGACATTACCGAGATCAGACGGCTGCGCGGGTGATATGATGTACGAGCGATTCGTTCCACTTTTCGTGGTGCTGCCACTGGCCGGTGCCTTCCTGATACCCCTGCTTTCCCGGGTGTGGAAGGGATTTGCGGACCTCATCGGTAACCTAGTTGGTGCATTGCTCGTTGGCCTGTCGGTGTACGGTCTGGTGCTGCTTTCATCAGGGGCGCCGGGGCTGGTATATCGGATGGGCAACTGGCCGCAGCAGTTCGGTATCGTGCTCGTTTACGATTCCCTGACCGCGCTCGTTGTGCTTGTGGCGAACCTGGTTGGGTTCCCGGCACTGCTTTTCTCCCTGCGTTATCTTGACCAGTTCACGGGTCGCTGGAAGTACTACACCCTGTTCATGCTGATGCTTGTCGGAATGAACGGCGTGGCAATTTCGGGCGACATGTTCAACATGTTTGTGTTCATCGAGATTTCGGCAATATCGTCCTATGCGCTGGTGGCGTTCGGAACAGGTGCGGGTGAGACCGAGGCCGGGTTCAAGTACATGGTCATGGCCGAGATTGGCAGCCTTGTCATCCTTTTTTCGATTGCGCTGCTCTATGCCCGGGCCTCGACCCTGAACATGGCCGACATGTCCCGGGTGCTCGAAAGCCTGACCCGGACGCCTTTCTACTGGTTTGTCCTGGCCACGATGCTTGTCGGATTTGCCATCAAGATGGCGATGGTACCGTTCCATTCCTGGATGCCAGACGCGTACCTGTCCGCACCCGCGCCGGTTGCCGCGGTGCTGGCGGGTGTGTTCAGCAAGGTCGTCGGCGTGTATGCGATGAGCCGGGTGGTGTTCAACGTTTTCGGGCTGAATCGCATCAATGCACCGGGATTGTTCAACATGCTCGTCGGATTCGGGATAGTCTCGATTATCGTCGGCGCGCTCCTGGCCCTGAATCAGTCGAACTACAAGCGGCTGCTCGCTTACTCCTCAATCGGCCAGGTTGGATACATTCTTTTGGGACTGGGCATCGGCAATTACTGGGGTGTGGTCGGTGCGCTGTTCCATGTGCTGAGTCACGCGCTCGCCAAAGGGCTCTTGTTCCTGGCCTCGCGTTCAATCGAGCTCCAGACCGGTACCCGGGACATCAACAAGCTTTCCGGACTTGAGAAGGCGATGCCGGTTACAACCTGGTCCTACATTGTGGGTGCGTTGTCACTTGCCGGTGTACCGCCTTTTGCCGGTTTCTTCTCCAAGCTGTTCATTATTCTCGGCGCAGTTGCGGCCAAGCTGTACTGGATGGCAGTGCTGGCCGCGCTCTTCTCGGTCGTGACACTTGGGTACCTGCTCAAGGTCATTAACCGCATGTTCCACCAGCCGGGGACCGTAGCAACCGAACCGGTTCGTGAATCGCCCCGGCTGATTCTACTGGCACTGTTCATCCTTGTCGGTCTGGCGATTGCATTTGGCGTCGGGTTCAAGCCGATACTGGACTGGGTAGTGGCACCAGCGGCATCGGTGCTGTTCCACGGGCTTGGATACGCGAAGCTGGTGCTTGGAGGTTAGGGTGAAGACGGCGCGGGCTGTGGCCTACTGGGTTGGTGCTATGGCGATATGGATGCTGTTGACCTGGACGATGAACCCGGCTACGCTCGTCGCCGGTGCAGTGATGAGTCTCATCGCCGCTTTGTGGTTCGGTCGCGAACTGCCGGTACAGCCGGTCAAACTCTTGAACCCGGTGCGCTGGTTCTGGCTGCTTGTCTATGTTCCGGTGTTTGCTTGGGCGTGTCTCAAGGCGAATGTAGATGTGGCGATGCGTGTGCTTTCGCCCGGGCTTGTGCTCAGACCGGGAATCATTAAGATTCGCACCAGCCTCAAGTCCGATATTGCTCGGACGTTTCTTGCCAATTCAATTACCCTGACCCCGGGCACGATGACGGTCGAAATCAAAGACGACGTGCTCTACATCCACTGGATTGACGTGAGAACCGATGACCCGGAGGTTGCGGGCAGGATGATCAAAGGGCCATTTGAGAAACTTCTTGCGAGGATATTCGAATGACGATACTGCTGGTGTTGCTCGTGCTGGGTGCGTTCTTCTGCCTTTATCGAGCGCTGCGCGGTCCCTCGATATCGGACCGGGTGATGGCAGTTGACGTGATGGCGGTTATTTTTACCAGCATCACTGCCTTGATGGCCTTACGCTACAACCTGGCCTACCTACTCGACCTTTCGATCGCATTGGCAGTGATATCATTTGTCGCGACCCTTGCGCTTGCCAAGTATCTGGAAGGAAGGAGTCTCGATGATTGACACTCTGGGCTGGGTGTTCATCGTCGGTGGGGTGCTGTTCAATGTGCTTGGCTGTTTAGGCATGGTACGGTTCCCGGACGTTTACAACCGGATGCAGTCCACGACTAAGAGTGTGACACTCGGTGCGTGTGGCATTCTTTTCGGAATCTTCCTTATCAACGGTTTTACGGCGCTTGGCATCAAGGCGCTGGTTTGTGTGCTGTTTGTGCTTATCAACCTGCCGGTGGCGTCGCACGCCCTCTCCCGCGGCTCGCTGATTTTTGGGATCAAGCTGTGGAAGAAGACGATCAAGGACGAGTTCACCCAGGACCGCGGAGGTACAAGCATCATCGGCGGAGAAGACGAATGATTCCGCTTCCCAAGCTGCGCGAACTGGGCGAGGCAATCCGGGCGCTATTCGCCGGGCCGTTCACAACCAAGTTTCCGGAGAAGGTAGATTCAGTCCATCCCAACTTCCGGGGCATCATCAAGTTCCGGCCGGAAAAGTGCATCGGCTGTGGCGCGTGCGTGCGGGTCTGCCCGACCAATGCCCGCGAGATGGTTGTGGACCGCGTAAAGGGTGTACTGCGCAATATCCACCACGCTGAGCGGTGCATCTATTGCGGCCAGTGCGTGCTCTACTGCACGACCCGAGAAGGTATCTATCACACGCCCGAGTTCGACTTGGCGCGCACCGAGCGCAGCCCAGACTGGCAGACCGAAGTTGAAAAGGAGCTGGCTTACTGCGAGTGCTGCGGTGAGCCGTTCGCAGCGAAAGAGCATCTGGTATGGATTGCAAACCGCGTCGGTGACTTGGCCAGCGCCAACCCGACATTGTTCCTTGCCCGGTACGAATACCTCGGGCTGGCAGCCGGGTCAGCTCAGGCCCGCGCTATGGAACTGCCTTATCGGTCGGGCACGATGCGCATCCTGTGTCCGGAATGCCGGCGCCGGGTTTACCTCACTGAGCAGTGGGGTTATTAGCACAGCCAGACAGCCACGGAAGTCCTACCACGCAGTCCTGATTAGAGTTCCACACTTGTCCTGCTCATATTCGTTGTTGCCCCGCTGATTCGTAACCTGAAGTCCGAACTTGTGCTTCGGCTGAAGCCTGAACTCATCAGGGCTTGACCGTACGACTGATAGTGCCTGTGAAACATACTTTCAGCCAACAAGTCAGAGCCAAGTTCAAGAGGTCTGTCGCGCACTTGGTGATACGGATTGTGACAAACCATCTCAGGTTCCGACTTGTAGGACAGTTGACAGACCGCGTAAGTCATTGTCCTAATCCTAACTTCAGAATCCGGCTGACTGTACATCTCAGCCCGTGTTTGAGAACCCCTCTGGGGTGGGGAGTCACTCCCTGGGTCACTGGGTCACCCCCTGCCTGCGTGCTCATCACCGTTTCGGATGCACTACCCTCCGTGACGCATCATGCTGTTTTTCAAGCGCTTACATCCGCTTGTGCCGCTTCGGTCAAGCCGACTAGCCATGGTCTGGTACCGTGAGAATGGGGGTGGTATCGTTCTGTGGTCTTGCCTGAAAGTTCGTGGCAAGACGAAGTTTGCCAAGGCCGCCTGGTCACGGGCAGGGCAAGTGCAGGCTGGGTTTCCTGTCAGTCCGACTTCAGGACCCGGTCAACCTTGGCCTGCATCGGGCGGTCCTTATCTCTTCGGTCGTCAATCTTGATGGTCGTGACAATCCGGCCGCAGCCCATTGTTGCCAGGGTGTCGTGAACTTTTCTAATGGTTGCAAAAATCTTGTCCCAGTCGCCCTGCAGGCAGGTGCCCATTGGGTTCAACTGGTGGTCGAGGCCACTCTGTTTAACAATGTCGTGAGCAACCCGGACGTAATGGCTCACGCTGGTTGAGCCGGTGCCGACCGGCACGACCGAGAACTCAACGATTGGTCTGGGGGTCATATAAATCGCTCGAAACGGTCCTTCTTGGCCTTGCACACCGGACAAACTCCGGGTGGCTCGTTGCGGGCCGCAAGGTATCCACAGACTTTGCAGCGCCAGACCGGATAAGGAAGAGGGCCAATGGATTTGGAGGTTCCGGTGGTCTCAATTGACGCAGCAGGTTCGGAGAAGCCGCTGAGCACGAACTCAGGCGGCCGGCGGTCAGGAATGCTCTTGTGGGGTTTTCGGCCACTGGTCCAATCCTCATTGACGTACAGACAGCAGTAGCATGCACCGAACTCCTCAAGGTCCTGATCCCGGTAGTAGCAGGGACAGATGATGTCTATGTCCTTGTCCTTCTCACCATAGGCAAGGCGGCAGGGACAGGCCATGTAGCCGAAGCGCTTTTCGTTGTCAATAAGGCCCTGGACAAGACTGAGGGTGAATTCCTTGTCTGGATTCAAGGTGTAGCCTCCTGCTTCAGCCTCGCGCTTCAAACGTTCGTAAAGCGTATTGACTTCAGGTGGGTACTTTGCGGTTTGACTCATGCTAGAAGCTCCAGGATACGTTCTTCGTCGAACCCGGCAACAACTTCGTCGTCAATCTTGAGCGTCGGAAACGAGCCGCGCGGGTTCAACTCCCGCACCGCAGCGGTAGCCCTGGTTCGTTCCTCGCCTTGACACTGATCTACGTAGATGTAGTCGTACTCTACGTTCTGCGAGTCCAGTAGTTCCTTGGTCTTGCGGCACCAGCCGCAGGTAGATAGTGCATACAGCGTTACCTTGTGTTTATTGTTGGTACCGGGCACGTGGGTGAAGTTCACTGTTCTGCTCTCCTTTCCTTTGGTCTTGTTGTGTTACACTCCGGGCAGGATGCGGCGTCCTTCGGCAAGGGTTTGCCGCACTCGGTGCAATAGGTGATTCTGATTCCGCACGGACGGCACCACTCAGTTCGGGGGCCGACTTGCTCGCCACAGTACGGGCAGATGCAGGGAAAAACCTGTGAACTTGGGTTATGTCTGCTCGGGTGAGATTCTGGTTTCATGCCGTCCCCTTCTGTCTTGCCAGGTAGTCTCTGATTGCGGCGTGCAGCGCATCGGCACCAAGGTTGGAGCAGTGCAGCTTGTTTGGCGGCAGACCGCCGAGTTCCTTGGCGACGTCGGCGTTGGTAATCTTCAGTGCTTCCTCGATGGTCTTGCCGATGGCCATCTCGGACACCATTGAGGAGACGGCGATGGCTGCGCCACAGCCGAAGGTTTTGAACTTGACGTCCTCGATAATGCCGTCCTTGACTTTGATGTAGAATGTCATCATGTCGCCGCAGACCGGGTTGCCGACTTCGCCTCTGCCGTCGGCATTCTCGATTTCACCGACGTTCCGCGGGTTGCGGAAATGTTCCATTACTTTCTCAGAATACATCAATGGCCTCCATGACCGAACTCTTTCTCGGTCCTGTAGGGGTCTTCGCCTTTGAGGAGCTTTGCGTAGAGTGGCGACATGGCCCGCAGCCGTTTGACGATGGGCGGGAACGTTTCAAGAAAGTAGTTCACATCTTCCATGGTCGTATCCTTGCCCATTGTCAGCACAAGCGACGATTGGGCAATAGCATGGGGCAGACCCATGGCGAGCAGCACGTGCGATGCTTTCAGTGTCTTGGCGGTGCAGGCCGAGCCCGAGGCAGCGACAATGCCCGCATCATCAAGAAGTAGAAGCATCGCTTCGCCTTCGACGAACTCAACGCAGAAGCTAACATGGCCAGGCAGACGCTGCTCCGCATGGCCGGTGAAAATGATATGATCGAGCTTCTCAGAAAGCATTGCAACTAGCCGCACACTTAGCGTTTTCATGGTCGCAGCCCAGTAAGCCATGTTCTGGCGGGCAATTTCCGCTGCCCTACCCATACCGACAATGGCCGGGACGTTCTCGGTACCAGCCCGCCGGGCCTGTTCCTGCACACCGCCTTCGATCAGCGGATGGAGTCGGTGCCCGGCCTTGACAAAGAGCGCTGCCGCGCCCTTAGGCCCGTAGAATGACTGGGCCGAGAAGGAGTAGCTGTCCAAGCCCAGCTTGTGGACGTCAACCGGAATACGGCCGACTGCAGCGGTGCCGTCGGAATGAAACAGCACATTGTGCCGGTGGCAGACACGGGCAAGCTCAGCCAACGGTTCAATAGTGCCAACTTCGTTATTTGCGTGCATCACCGAAACGAGCACCGTATCGGGCCTAATGGCCTTGTCCAGGTCCTCGGGCTCAACGAGACCGTGCTTGTCAACCTTCAGTTCGGTGACCTCGAAACCCGAACTGGCAAGCGTCTGTACCGGTTTTTGCACGGACGGGTGTTCGATCGCGGAAACGATGATATGACCCTTTGGGCTCCCGGTTTTTGGTCGCGTGCCCTGGGCTGCTCCAGTCAGACCTTTGAGCGCGAGATTGTTACTTTCCGATGCCGATGCGGTGAAGATGATTTCGGCCGGCGAGGCGTTGATCAGGCTTGCTACTTGGCCGCGAGCACTTTCGATTGCTTCCTGCGGCTTGTGGCCGAGGCTGTGGATACTCTGAGGGTTACCGAAGTGTTCTGTAAAGAAAGGCATCATTGCTTCCAGGGCTTCTGGCAGCAGCGGCGAAGCCGCAGCATGGTCGAGATTCACTCGGCGCATTTCTCTTAGCTACGTTTGTTTGACACGGAACAAGGGGCTAAGGGTTCTCGGGTCAAGTTGCCTACATCCGTTCAGGTGCTTCAATGCCGAGAAGGCCGAGGCCGATCTTCAGTACTGTGGCAGTCATCCGGACAAGGTTGAGTCGGGCGGCAGCAAGCTCGTTAGTCTGGGCCCTGAGCACAGGGACCTTATTGTAGAATACGGAGAAGTCCTGGGCCAGGCGATACAGGTGGTTAGCGATACGGTGGGGCTCATAGGTCGAGGCTGCGGCCGCGACCACATCCGGGAACTGGGCGATATCCAGAATAAGGCTGAACTCCTCTGCCGATGGATGGTGACCGATTTCCGATGGTTCACCTAAGGTTTGCCCGGCAGTCTGAGCTTTGCGGAGAATGGAACAGCACCGGGTGTGGGCATAGAGTAGGTACGGGGCAGAATCACCGTCGAGCGCGAGCATCCGGTTCCAGTCAAAGACTACTTCCTTGACCCGGTTTTGAGAAAGGTCGGCGTACTTGATTGCGGCAATGCCAACGATTTCCGCGACCCGGTCCTTTTCTGCTTCGGTCATGGCTCGTTCGGTAAGGACTGAGCGGGCCCGGCGTACTGCTTCGTCCATGACGCTCTGCAACAGAACCACGCGTCCCTCACGGGTGGACATCCGACCTTCGGCCAGACGCACGAGTCCGAAGTTTACATGGACACACGGTGTGTCGTAGCCGAGAAGCTTGAGCGCCGCGTTGAGTTGTCTGAAGTAGAGCTCTTGCTCGTTGCCGACTACGTACAGAATCTTCTCCGGTTGCCAGGTTTCAATCCGGTATTCGACACAGGCAATTTCGCGGGTAGCGTACAGACTCGTACCGTCTGACTTCTGGAGGATGAGCGGGACCTTGATGCCATACTGTTCGAGCGGAATCAGTACGACGGTTTCGTCGGTCAGTCGCTCATCATCACCGGTGCGGACCGGTTCGAGTGGCTTCTCCCGCCGGGCTATGCCACGCTCCAGCGCGCGCCGGACCACGCCTTCAAGGCGGTCCTGGTAGAAACTTTCGCCCAGCGTCTGGTCAAATGTCACTCCGAGGCGTTCGTAGATGCGCTGAAACTCGGCTGAGCTGAGTGCGACGAACCGTTGCCAAGTCGCACGTACTTCAGGTTCACCGACTTCGAGCCGGCGGAACCAGTTCCGGGCTTCGGCCTCAAGCTCGGGGTTGCGCTGGGCTTCGTCGTGGAACCGGACGTACAGGGCGAGAAGATGGCCGGTCGGGTCTGCAGCCAGTTCTGCCTCTTGGCCCCACCGGGCAAAGGCACAGAGTAGCTTGCCGAACTGCGTCCCCCAGTCGCCCAGGTGGTTGTCGCCGATGACGCGGTAACCAAGCCAGGCGAAGATGTTGCGCAAGGCCTGGCCGATGACGGTTGAGCGGAGGTGGCCGACTGAGAACGGTTTGGCGATGTTGGGCGAGGAATAGTCAATGACAATGGTCCGGCCCGCACCAGCTTCTGAACTGCCGTACCGGTCCGGCAGGCGGACAAAGTCCGCGAAGACGGCGCGGGCGAACTGGCTGCGGTTCAGTGTGAAGTTGAGGTAGCCGCGCAGTGCCGTTGCTGCCTTGAACATGGTTCCGGACAGGTTGAGGCGACCGGCCAGAGATTCGGCGAGAGACTGAGGGCTATCGCCGTGCTTTCGGGCGACTCGGAAAAGCGGCACCGCAATGTCTGCCTCGACGTCAGCCTCAGCGGTGCGGATGTCGTCCACCGTGACCTCAAGTCCGTGCTGCTGGAGCAGACCCGCAATCTGTTCCCTTGCCCGTGCCAGAGCGTACATCCGTTTACTCGTGGAGTGCCAGCACAGCGATGACTTCCTGGGGAGTCCTGGCCTTGTTCAGACCAATGCGCACCTCATCCTTACGTAGCAGCTTGGAAACTCTGGCCAGAGTCATGATATACTCGGTCTTCTTGTCTTCGTGGGCAGCAATAAGGAATATCAGGTGGCAGGGTTTGCCGTCCAGACTTGAAAAATCTACTCCTTTGTCTGACCGGCCGAAGGCAAGCGCAGTTTGCTTCACCGCTGCGGTTCGCGCATGGGGGATTGCGACACCGAGGCCGATGCCGGTACTCTCAAGGTTCTCCCGGCGCAGGATGGCCGCAAAAAAGTCCTGCTCGTCGGTCACGACACCGGCTTCGAGCAGCGGCCTAGACAGCTCGCGAATTACCTCGACCTTCTCCTGCGCCTTCAGGTCCAGTATGACCGCTTCGGGGCGGAGGAGTTCACTTATTTTGGTCATCATGCCTCCTTGGCAGGTTTGCAAAAACGACCGGAACCGGGCTGCGCCGGACGAACTCCGCGAGCGGCAGCCGTGTAGCAGGACTCGCAACGATAAGTTTTGCTCGGTAACTGCGGGCAAGGTCCAGCAGCCGCTCAAGCGGGTCGCCTTGGTCAAGCAGCAGGGAAATGCTAACTTCCTGTTTAAAGGCGTCGTCTTCAATCTCGTAAAGAATTCGCCAGGCATCTTCCTCAACGTCCGGGATTCTCTTGCGGCGGGTCGCGGTCTGGATAGACCCGGCGGTGTTGATCACGGCGATAGCGAAGACCCTGGCAGCGAGCGACTTGGCCAGTGAGAGTGCTAGCTCAGCAGCCGTGGTCGAGCTGGTCCGGTCCTCGACATATAGAAAGATACGGTCAAACATGCTCACTTACCAACACAGAAACGCGCAAATATGCGGTCGAGCGTGCCGTCGCCGGCCTGGGGTGCGTCAATCTGATTCAGGCATGCTAATGCGGTTTCCAGTTCTAAGGCTGCGGTTTCGGCATTGGCTGCGGTGAGGCTGCGGCCGAGTGCGACGTGTGCTTCGTTGAACAACTCCAGGTGCCGGTTACCGGCAGCAGTGAGTGATGACGCGATGCGGAGTCGGCGGGCAACCGCAGTCCGCAGCCGGCCGATGTTCGCGCCGGTCAGGGCCGATACTGCGACTCTGGGACGACCGTTGAGAAAACTTGGTTCGCGCCAACCCGGCTTGTCGAGTTTGTTCAGAACAAAGATGGCCGGGCGGTCCGAGACCGCAGCGAGGATTTCCTGATCAGCGGCGGTCGGCCGCACCGAGCCGTCAAATACGACGATAACGAGGTCGGCCTGAGTGAGAGCTTCGTGTGTTTGCATGGCCGCCAATCGTCCAGCCGCGGAACGTTGACCGCCAGCACGGCTGTGCGTCCAACGGCCGTAACCAGCGGCAGCTGCGGAGACATCACTCTTAGCAGAAGAACCCAACAATCGGGTCTTCAGGGGTGAAGTCCCGGCGACTGACGCAGGAAGTCCGATGTTCCCCCTGACTTCCGAAGGGACCCCGGTACTTGGTGTGTGCGCTGGTTTGCGGCGCAGAGTGCCAAATGACCCGAGAATACCAGCAGTGTCGGTCAACGTAACCGGCACGTCGCCGAATATGGTCAGGGCCTCGATCCGGTCACGGGTGGTTCCTGGTTCAGAAGTGACCAGGGCGCGGTCATGTCCAAGCAGCCGGTTGAACAGGCTTGACTTGCCGACATTGGGCCGGCCGACAATAGTTACCCTTGCGCCCCCATTGAGCAAGCATGAGCATCGGACCTGCCGGATGAGCTGCTCAAGCTGTCTGAGCAGACGACGTGTGCCAGCAGCGAGCGCGCGAGGGCAAGTTGAGGCAAGTTCTTCAAAACCGAGATGATGTTCGGCAAGTGCGCAGAGGTCACGCAATTCACTGGTAAGACGCTGCACTTTGCGGGACAGTTCGCCCTGATACTGCTCAAGGGCGCGAGCGAGCGCAGTCGGACTCCGGGCATTGATGAGGTCGAGGGTGGCTTCGGCCTGGGTGAGCGTGAGTTTGCCGGCAGTGACTGCCCGGCGGGCAAACTCACCTGGTTCGGCCAGCCGACAGCCGAGGCGTCTCAGAAGCCCGATTATTGTCTCGGCAATCAGCATGCCGCCGTGGCACGAGATTTCAGCCATGTTCTCGCCAGTGTACGAACGGGGTTTTCGGAAAACAGTGAGCAGAACCTGGTCAATGCGGCTGCCCGGTCGCAGTGCGTGTGTGCAAGGCAGTCTTGGTGTGACCGGCACCCGGGCTGGGATGCCGGCTGGATATGTCAGCCAGCCGAGACGCACGGTATGGGATGGCTGACGCGATGGCCGGTGACCGGAGAAGATGCGATCGAGGACAGCAAAGGTGTCTGGTCCCGAGATGCGGATGACTGCAATGCTGCCCGTACCTGGCGGGGTAGCCAGAGCGCAGATGGTGTCGGACTTCGAGTCGCTACGTATCATTTTACTGGTGTCCAATACGCGGAATCAAGTGCGAACCAGAAGCAACAGGTAGGGCCCGATTGGAACTCTAGAGGTTGAGTTGGTGCTTCGCAGCTCGGAACGCCGGTCGTCATGTCTGGTTTAGGCCAACGTGCGTTCGTTGGCGTTCTCATTCTCCGGTCGGTGCGATAATGACGTTGCGCCGTGGGCCGGTGCCGAGCGCGTACACCCGGATGCCGGATATGGACTTGAGTGCCTGCTCGACGGTTTCCATTTCCTTCTCGGTCAGTACATCCAGGGCCATTTCACGCTTTGTTTCGAGCACGATACGGGCTACCGCGGTTGCTTTCTTGCATAGGAAGTTCTCACGTCGTACCCGGTAGCCACCAACGTCAACCGTCACTATCGGGCAGTCCGGGTAGTGCTGTCGTACAATTGTCCGGGTCAAATATTGCAGTGCGCGGAGTGTACTGCCGCGGTGACCGATTAACAGTCCCGAGGACTGCCGGGTTCGGATGTTACAGTAGTAGCTGCCGTCGGGCTGTCGCTCCAGATCAACCTTGGCCCGGACGCCGATGAGATTGACCAGCTTCTGTAAGACCTCGCGAACCATCGTCGGTTCGTCAGGGAGCGGCTGGCTGAACGGCCCCGGGGACTGGCATTGTGAAGTAGTCTGTTCAGTTGGTCCGGATGCGGTCGGGGGAGGCGGGACTCCGGTTTCGTCAGCAGTCGAAACAGGTGGAGCGACGTCGCTGGTTGCCGGCAGTTCAACAGGACCTGCTGGTCTGACATCACCTGAAGCCTCACGTGGCTCTGCTACTTCTGGTCGGCTGCCGCCGACGGCAGCGCCTTCTTCGGAATTTGTCTGAGCCATATCTTTCCTCCTCTCAGTCCGATCATGCTCTCCAAAATCGAGAGTATATTATAGGTAAACCAGTACAACTGTAATCCACTTGGAAAGTTCAGGAACATTACAGTTATGAAGATAGGGAAAATGACGGTCAACGCCCAGTTTTTCTTGTCTGTAGTTGTCAACATGTTCTGGGCGATGAAAGAGGCACCCATCAGAATTGGCAGAAGTCCTATGGCCGGGTTGCCGAGGAACGGAAGGTGACCGAAAAGCGTATCAGGCTGGGAAAGGTCCTTGAGCCAGAGCACGAATCCGGCCCCGCGCAGGTCAACGAAGGAACGAAGTACGGTGTATAAGGCCCAGAAAACTGGGAGCTGAACGAGCATCGGCAGACAACCGGAAAGAGGGTTTATTCTGTACAGTTTGTAGAGCTGCATCGTTTCCTGGTTCAAGGCCTGAGGGTTATCCTTGTATTTCACCTTCAGCTCATTCAGTTTTGGTTGCAGAAGCTGCATCTGACGCATCTGTCTGGTTTGAGACCTGGTCAGCGGGTAGAAGGCAGCCTTCATGATTGTCGAGAAGATGATAATCGCCACGCCCCAGTTACGGAAAACCCGGTAGAGAAGACGGAGCAGCCACAGTATGCCAAGGGCAATAGGCTTTGCCCAGCCAAGACTGACCGCTTCTTCGAAGCCGAGGTGGAAAGACTTGAGGCGATGATATTCGACCGGGCCAAGGTAAAACAGCAATTCACTTGATGGTGCGTTGACAGATGCGGTGAACCCGAGCCGGCCGTCCGGAAGTGCTTGGACACAAGTTGACTGGAACTCGTGCTGCCGACTCACCGCGGCAATAAAGAAGTACTTGGACTTGAGGCCGGCCCAGTCAGCTCTGGCGGTAATTTGCGGATTCTTGCAGCTTCGGGGTGCAATGCGCTGAACCCTGTTCTCGGTCCGAACAAAGAAATGGAAGTGGGTGAGGTCTTCCTTGGCATTTTCCTCGGTGACCGCAATGCCAGCGCCAACGTTAAGGATAAAGCCGGTTGCACCCGAGAGTTCAGTCTGTTGGGTAACGGTGTAGTCAGGACCGATGACAAATTTCCTGGTGAGGGCTATGTTGTCTGCTTCGAGGGTGAAAACTACCGATGAGTCAGTTGCGGTAGCATGCAAGCGGGTGTCGGAAAGGTCGAGAGTATCGCTGCTCGTGAGCAGAAGCGTCGACAAGATGGTGTTGCCCTCGGGTACAAGCTCGGCCCGGTATTTCTTGAGCCAAGCTGAGCGCAGTACGCCGCCAACGTTGCTGAACTCAAGCCTGAGAAAGTCGTTCTCGAGCACGAAGGTTGTCTCGGCGACTGGAGCACCGGAGAGTAACGGGGAAGGTTTCTTGGGAGGCTCAAAAGCGGGAGCAGGCGATGATGGTTGCGCCGCCAAATTAGCTCCGGGCGGGTTCGCACTTGCTGTCTCGGCCTGAGCCGGCGTTTCGGCCGGCGCTGGTCTAGGTGTGGGTCGGTACAGCATCTGCCAGGCGACGAGGATGACCATGATGACCACGAACCCGATGACCATCCTCAGGGTATCCTTGCTCATTCTTGCTCTGCGTGGGAAGAAGCGTTCGGTATCGTCAGCTCCTCCAATGTCGGGCCATTGCGCGTCCCAGGTACTGACTGCTCAATTCTAACCGCATTGGCCGGCGAGGGCACCGGGTCATAGCCGTACCCGCCCCATGGGTGACAGCGCAGGATGCGGTGCAGGGCGAGCCAGAGCCCGGCGGCGCCGTGCCGCTCTATTGCCTGAAGTGCGTATTCCGAACAGGTCGGTTGGAACCGACAGGCATCAGGGAGGACGAGCCCGAGCGTGTACTGGTACGAACGGATTGCAATCCTAGCTAACCGAGTAATCATCTTTCAGTTTCCTTGTTAGTAACTGGAGGTGGTGGGTCAGGTGTTGATAGTCAAGTCTACCAGCTTCTGGCCTGACCCTGATAACATAGTCGAAA